>CAWJKX010000233.1:0-3504 GCA_963843065.1 uncultured Bacteroidota bacterium | reverse complement strand
TGAAAAAACCAGGGTGCTCAACGGCATCGCCTTCGCGATCATGACACTTCTCGTTTCGGGCATCAACCTCTACGCGATGGCTCTTGTGCTTCACACGTTCCTCGGCTGGAACTGGGACGTCAGCATGTGGGCGTCTGCCATTACAGTCGCCGCGTATGTATCGCTGAGCGGATTGATGTCTGCAATCTTTACCGAGATTATTCAGTTCTTCCTGATTTGGTTCGGCCTCTTCCTGGTTTTGATACTTGGAATGATCGAGATCGGAAGCCTAAAAGAAATCGTGGCGAGAATCAATGCCTTTAGCCCGCAGTTCTCCTTTACCACACTCTGGTCAACATCATCTGACCCGACACAGGACGGAATGTTCATCAGTTGGGGGGGGATCGTTTTGGGACTTGGGTTTGTCTTGTCGTTCGGTTACTGGACGACGGACTTTCTCGTTGTCCAGCGTGCATTCTCCGCAAAAGATTTGCGACTGCGCGATTAACGCCGATCCTTGCATCCTTCTTCAAGATGGCGCTGCCGTTCATCGTTATTCTTACGGGCTTGATCGCCATCGCCCTGTCGATCGACCCGCACAGCGGATTCAAATTGTTGCACGACGGCGGGCAGATAAACTACGACTCGGCGCTCCCGTTGCTCATCGCTGGTACTACCCGGCAGGATTAGTGGGACTGGGAGTCACAGCATTGCTCGCAGGCTTCATGGCGGGGCAGGCGGGAAATGTGAGCGCGTTCAACACCGTGTGGACGTACGGCATTTACAGGTCTGTGCTCAACAAGAACGCCTCAGATGCGCATCTGCTGTGGATGGGGCGCGTCTCGACGATCGTCGGGGTTGTGTTGTCTCTTATCACCGCATACTGGGCAAAAAGTTTTCCAAGTATTATGGATTATATGCAGGCAATTTTTTCGTGGGTCAACGCGCCGTTGTTTGCCACGATGCTGTCGCATGTTCCTCTGGTGGATCACGCCCACCGGCGCTTTTTGGGGACTGGTTGCCGGGATGTCGTCTTCGTTCTTAATGTACCTCGCCGTGAAATTCCACTGGTTTGCTGAAAGTTATATAACGATGTCGAACGTGCAGAGCGATATGGCGGCAAACTTCTGGAGGGCCTGGTGGGCGTGGCTGATCTGTGCTGCCGTCACAGTCGGAATCAGCCTCTTCACCAAGAAAAGACCGAAGGCGGAGTTGGTCGGGCTTGTGAAAGGCTTAACCGAAGAGAATTACGACCAACACCTGCCGTTCACAAAGCGGCCGGAGTTTTATGCGCTTATTTCTCTGGCCGTACTTATTGTGTTAAATGTCTTATTCTGGTAATAAAGGAGAATGGTTATGTCAGAACATGTAATGAAACCCATCTGGTATTTTGTCGGACTGATCCTCGCGATCATCGGTGCGCTGATTATGGTGAGCGGAATCTACCACCTTATCGACCCGCCTGCGGTCAAAACGGTCTTATCGGAAATTCACCCCGATATTTGGTGGGGTGCGCTGATGATTCTTTTTGGCGGAACGATGTATCTCAAGACAAGAAAGTGATCGGCGTAAATAAATGATGAACTTTGCTGAAGCAGTTAGAATCAAATTTAAAGAACTCTTTAACGAAGAGCCGGTGATCGTCCGTTCACCCGGAAGAGCGAACTTGATCGGTGAGCATACTGATTACAACTTGGGCTTCGTTCTGCCGTGCGCTATCGATAAAGCGATCTATTTTGCCGTCGCTCCCCGGCAGGATAAGTATTGCAAGCTGTTCGCCCTCAACATGAACCAAACTTTTGAAACCAGTATTGACGATCTGAAAAAATCTGAAAAGGGCTGGCCAAACTATTTAATGGGCGTTCTCGACCAATTGAACAAGTCAGGCTACACGTTCACCGGGTTCAATTGCGTGTTCGGCGGAGACATTCCTGTCGGAGCGGGTCTATCGTCGTCGGCAGCACTGGAAGCGGGCCTGGCTTTTACGCTCAATCATATTTTCGATTTGGGCATCGACAAGCTTTCTCTTGTGAAAATAGCACAAAAGGCGGAGAATGAATTCGTCGGCGTCCAATGCGGGATCATGGATCAGTTTATCAATATTTTCGGTAAAAGCGGAGCGGTTTTGCGATTAGACTGCAGAACTCTTGAGTATCAATATTTCCCTTTCGAATTCGATGATGTCGCGATTGTTCTTTTCAATTCAAACGTGTCGCACTCTCTCGCTTCATCTCAGTACAATCAGAGAAGAAAAGAATGCACTGAAGGAGTCAATCAGATAAAAAAATATGAGACGACATGTTGAGAGCCTTCGGGATGTTTCGGCTGACATGCTGAACGCATGTAAGTCCACTCTGGATCCAACCGTCTACCGCAGGTGCAAGTATGTCGTCGAAGAAAATAACCGTTTGCTGCAAGCCTGCGCCGCGCTGAAAAAAAAAGATCTCAAGGCATTCGGCCGTGCGATGGTTCAAACACACGACGGATTGAGCCGGGACTATGAAGTGAGCTGCAAAGAACTCGACTATTTGGTGGACCTCGTAAGGAACAATCCCCACGTGTACGGCTCACGGATGATGGGAGGAGGATTCGGCGGCTGCACGATAAATCTTATCGAAACCGGATCAGTCGACAGTCTCGGCAAAGTAGTTAAGTGAAAATTACTTCCAAAAATTCGGCATCAAAACAACACTCTATATTACCTCGATCAGTTCAGGAACAAGCATCCTCGACGTCAATGAAAGCGCAACGGTCTGAATCAGCGAAGTATCCTCATCGCAGAAAAAACATCCTCACTGAAGAATGGATACTCGTTTCACCGCACCGAACACAGCGTCCGTGGCAGGGCGAGATTTCATCCCGCGAGAAGGAAAACAGACCTGCGTACGACCCGGAATGTTATTTGTGTCCCGGCAACAAGCGTGCGAACGGCGAAACAAATCCCCGCTACAGCGACACGTTTGTGTTCACGAACGATTTCTCCGCTCTCCTGCCCGATACTCCGTCCGTTGACTACTCCACTAACGATCTGCTGAACGCAAAAAGTGAAAAAGGAATTTGCAGAGTAGTCAATTTTTCGCCGCGGCACGACCTCACACTTGCCGAAATGGACGAAAGCGGGGATCGAAAAAGTCATCACCGTCTGGCAGGAGGAATTCAAATCACTAGGATCTGACCCTCGCATCAATCACGTTCAGATTTTTGAAAACAAAGGTGCAATGATGGGGAACAGCAATCCCCATCCGCATGGACAAATTTGGGCACAAGAAAGCATCCCGCGGGAATCGGCGAAAGAACTCCAGCAATTCAAACGATACTTTTCGAAAAAAAAACGGAGCCTGCTTGCCGATTATCTGAGGCTCGAACTTCGGCTCAATGAAAGAATCATTTACGAAAACGCTTCTTTTGCCGTCGTTGTGCCGTTCTGGGCGGTATGGCCGTACAGAAACGATGATTATCCCAAAGCGAAAAATTGCAACCATCCTTCGATTTACCGAAAAGGAAAAAAAAGATTTCGCGAACGCA
>CAWJKX010000232.1:0-9627 GCA_963843065.1 uncultured Bacteroidota bacterium | reverse complement strand
GACGCAGCCATACAATAATTACACGTGGACATTTAGCAACTGGTCTGCCACCAATGGGACTTATTTTCAGAACGCGGTGGCAACCACCACGCCGGTCGTGTTTGGTGGAAGCGGGTCCGTAATTACTGCTAACTACAAAGGTATCCATCTTTCCAACGACGTCACTGCTTTCACAGATAACAGCTTGAAGAAATTGGTAGAAACATCCGATGGAGTATTACATCAAGTTTATACCAGCGCTATCGCCGGAGTATCCCACGTGTGGTACGAAACGAGCACCAACCAAGGGTCTACCTGGACAATCATGAACAATGGACAGCCCCTAGATGGCGGTAACGGCGGCAAGTGCCCTTCCATTGCGGTCAATAATGTTCTAATAAATCAAGATGGCTATGGTGTGGTCATCGTTTTTCAGCAGCAAGGCGCACAGGGTGGCATAAGCGGCAGCACTTTCACGCTTCAGTTGATGAACTTTTTTCAACATTTGAGCAATTATAATACAATCAATATGACACAAACGCTTTTTTCCGAACCGAAAGATGTGTATTCCACCACAAGTGCCAACCCAAACATAGTGTGGGGGGACGCTAGTGGCGATTTCCTTGCTACATGGGAGAGAAAGAATACTTATCAGACGGACACTGTTGGAATAAATTATGAGTACGGTCAGCTGAGCAATAATGTTTATACTTCATATGGTGGTTTGCCCAATCATGTCAGAGGAACGGACGCTAACTCAATCTACGCTTCGATCTCTTGCAATTATGGCGCTACTCCTAATTCCTGGGGCTATGACCTTGCATATCATCTTGCTTGGGAAGAGTATGTAAACAGCACTACGAGTCATATCAATTGGTGTGCATTAATAGAATCTTTAAGTCCGATATCTATATATCAGTATACACCCGATTGAGCTCTATTCGACAATATTACTAAGCAGAGTTCCTATGTATTGAACGTGCGTCCCTCAGTTATCGCGCTTACCGATACAAATGCAATGGTCTGGTGGACAGGCGATATCGACGGTCACGGAACGTATTATAATGTAAATGCTGTGGGGACGAATCCGTCAACTCATTCAGCATTTTCATTTGGTGGCGCTGCCGTAAAATCGGTTTCTTCGAATTCGGCAGGCAATACTTCCAATTACTATGTTGCTTATAGCATGAATTATCCAAGTTACAAATTGGTATAATAGAGCTGCACTCGGTAGCGCCTTTTACAACTTTGTTACTCTGAACACAACGGGGCAAGATATCCAATTGAGCAATGGGGCTTCCAGCTCAAATATGTATGTATCGTCATACTCCCCATTTAGTCTTCCCTACTACTTCAGCACCTCGCAAAGCTTGAATGCTGGGGGCCTCAGTAAGGAAAACTCCTATCAGGAGTTATATATAAGAGGAATTTCACTTAAAAGAGGGGCGTTAGGGTTTTCGTACTTCTTTGAAGACCTCGTTGTTGATGGAAACTCAATCGATTTTATCGATGCGCCCGATAGCGCAGACTATGGAATCATGGGAAATGTCAACAAGGTGTTTGTAACCAAACCCTTTGCCATCACCAACAATTCCAACTTCTCTTTTACCGAATTCTCAGGACTCGCTGATTCTACCGTTGCTGCGCAAGTGCTTGGGCCAAATGGATACGTCGCTTACAAAGTGGAGCTGGTAGACAACGCGACCAATGCGGTAATCGGAACGATAAGGAATACCACGATAAAATCATCAAATGCCGCTGCATCAAGCGTCGTTCCCTACGTATTAAACACAAGCGGCGTCGGGTCGAGGATAGTGGTGGTGAGGATTACGCACTCCTCGAATCTAGACAGCGTGAAGACGGGTCTGATGAAGGGTTACGCAACGGAGAAACCGACGGCAGGGCTTGCAAAAGCTTCAGTGAACGAGTTGATCTTGATTGGATTAAATGTCGTCACGGATTATGCTCTTGACCAGAATTATCCGAACCCTTTTAACCCAGCAACTACCATTTCTTATCAACTCCCCAGAGATGGCCGGGTCACGATAAAGATATTCGACGTCATTGGCAGAGAAGTTACTACGTTGGTGGATGAGTTTAAAGTATCAGGACGGTATGCGGTAAAATTTGATGCATCTCATCTATCGAGCGGGATCTATTTTTACTCGATCAAGTCTGGCGACTTCACTGCAGTAAAGAAGATGTTATTGCTCAAGTAAGTCTAATTTCTCTTTGTTCACGATCCCCGAGGCAGATGATGTTTCGGGGATTTTTTATTTATCAAAATGCAAACGACGCAGTGATTGCAATTGCGCATCGATTCGCATACATTTACCGGAGTTTACGCACCGACACCGGCGAATACCTGGCGGTGTAAGGAAAGTCAATCGCATGCATTTGTGAAAAAAATCGCTTGCTTTTTCTACATCCCCTCCGTATATTATATGCGGACGTAGATTATATTCTATCGTCCTCCCCCAGGCGCGAGCCTTTTCAAACCTTGCCCATTATTCTTCGGGCCCTTTTTAAGATTCTCTTTTGAATGTTTTACTTTGATCCCTGAGCAAAAGCTCAGCGGTTTTTATAAACATTTATCGGAGATCTTATATGAACTCAAACACCGCAATACAATGGACAGAAGCCACGTGGAATCCGGTCACAGGTTGCACGAAGTACAGCCCTGGCTGCAGCCGTTGCTATGCTGAAATCTCAGCGAACGGCCGAATGCAGGCCATGCACAACCCGAGATATCTTAATGGATTCAACCTCACCCTTCATCCTGACCTTATTGACCTGCCCAAACACTGGAGAAAGCCGAAAGAGATTTTCGTGAATTCGATGAGCGACTTATTCCATAAGGACATTCCGCTCGACTTCATTAAGTCTGTGTTCACAACGATGAACGCGTGTCCACAACATACATTCCAGATACTCACGAAGCGTTCGGTTGTTCTTGTCCAGCATGCACCTCATCTGACCTGGACGGATAACATTTGGATGGGCGTTTCTGTCGAGAACGACGCCTACCTCCATCGTGTCGATCATCTGAGGAATGTGCCTGCAAGGATTCGCTTTTTGTCCATAGAGCCGTTGCTTGGGCCGTTGCCAAACCTGAACCTGGAAGGAATTCACTGGGTTATTGTTGGGGGTGAATCAGGAAAGAATCACCGGCCAATGGATGCCGATTGGGTGCGCGAGATCCGAGACAAATGTCTCACCGCACAGGTGCCTTTCTTTTTCAAGCAGTGGTCGGGAACTCGCCCGAAAGCTCTCGGAAGAGAGCTAGATGGAGTGGAATGGAACCAAATGCCGTAGATAATATTCTACCGCCTTTTTCCGGGCGCAAGCCCTTTCAAATCTTGCCCAATTTTCTCTTCGGGCTGTTTAAAATCTCACTGTTAAAAGTTTCACTTAATTCCGTTGGCACTAAGCTTGGCGGCGTTATCATTTTTACAGGAGATTACCTCAATGCAACGCGCTCTATATCTATTACCCTTCCACTCACATGTTGATTGGTTGCGACGATTTTCTTTCGAGCGGATGCCGGCGAGTGCCGGATTCGACGCTGTAATCTTAGTAACTTTAGCGATAGAAAGGAGTTCGCAATGAAGTCAAGTTCAAATTGTTTCATCCCTAAACACGTTTTAATTCACCCGAAAGCAAAGGACAGCGATCGAACGAAGGAAATCGTCCGTCGCATTCACACCTTTGCTCCCCAGGTCCAGATTACGCACCTTCCCGATACCGGTTTCTCTTATCCGAGCGGACTAACCGGCACACAGAAGCATTGGTTCATGAAGGAGTCGGTCATTATCACGGAGCGGACAGTTCCGTTCATCCGGACGTTTGCTTCACCCGGTGCGATCGTTGAGGATCTGACGACGGTTTGCAACCTGACCCATATGTGCTGCTCGAATTGCGAATTTTGTTATTTGCAGATTGCGCAGTGCTTGGAGCATTACATTTATACGAACAGGCATGACCTTGAGGCGGAGCTGGCAACATCGAGCTTCGCCCACGCGGCAATTTTGACGGTATGGAGTATGTATTCCTTCGGCATTAAAGCCCCGTTGTTGAAGCTGCCGAAACATTTAATGGAGATTGGCGATGAGATTCGGAAGCAGTTCGTTCGCCGTAATATCGCTACCGAGGCAAAGGCGATAGATTACCTCTGCGACAATCAGCAACTCATTTTCGAGAAGCTGAAAGGTGAGCTGCCTCCGAGTGAGTTTGGGGTCCCACAAGTCGCATTTAATTTGCCGCGGGATATTATTGAGCGGTTGTACTTGGAGAATCGTAAACATCCTCTAACCCTCACCATTTCCGAGTTCGCCGACATTTTCGCTATCGATCATTTGACGGGAAACATGAGTTTCCTGATGCAAATGCTGGGCAAATACCCCGACCTGAGGCTCGTAGCAAGGACGAAGTCGGCCTATGTCGACGAAATGATCCGGTATGACGGACTCGGGCGCATGCATGTCCAGATGGGACTCAATACTGAGCACGTCATCTCCAGCTACGAACATGGCACCTCAACTCTGGACGAACGGATAGAGGCAGCAATGAAGATTCAGCAGGCGAAGGGAATCGATCTGACCCTGGCCATCGAACCAATGATCATTTACGAAGGTTGGGAGGAGGACTACGCAAAGATGATCGATCAGGTGATGGCGAAATTGGACCCGATGAAATTAGACAGCATCATTGTCGGTTCCGTTCGTTATAGACCGCAGCTTCGTGATGCAATACAGAAGCATTTTCCAGCGACCTCTCTGATTGATTCGTCACAATGTTTGCAGGAGCCTGTTGGAAGCGACAAGAGGCTCCGATACTCACTCGATCTTCGCGTTAAGATGTATTCAATGGTGCGGGATCGTTTCGCCCTGTACACGAACGCGCCGATCAAATTGGGCGCCGAAAATCCCGAGGTGTGGGAAAAGCTTGGAATGAATGGTGCAGGAAACATTAGCCAAACGGTCTACCAATATTCACCGAGCTTGAAAATTCCGATAAGGAAGAAGGTTATGACAAGTAGGGCGCCAAGGAAGAGAACGAAAGTTCGCACCGCGATCGCGCGGAAAGGGATGAAACGGAAATTGGATAATTGAATTTTAGGTAATCGCCAAGCAATAGAGCATTATAGAGCGTGGCAGAGGCAGAAGGCTTACTTAAACGCCACGCTCTATATTTTTTTTAATCCTTCACAGGATGGAGGTAGTAAATGAAGCCGATATGTAAAATAATACGCGGAGAAGTTTATGCTGCATTTATTATTTATGAAGGACGTCTGCAAGGATGGGTAAGCATCCCCCTAGGGCGAAACCCGTCCCAGTCGAGTTTAAAGAAACGGAAGAGTTGAACACGGAATTTGATATCGTGATTCAGACTCTTGCTCGATGGATTCACGAAGATGCGATTCGAGAATTCAACCGCGAACATGTTAAAAGTTGCACCGATAAAGAAGAGGCTGCGCAAGCAGCTTAGTTGTCGTCAGTACCCCGGCCATCCGATTGGCCGGGATACTCAATAAGTTGGCATAAGAAAAAAACAGTAATTGAAAGGACAAGGACAATGGCAAATAAAACTATACTCGCGGCGCTTTATATCCGCTGTTCGACAGAGATGCAGGGAGAAACTTCACCTGAACAACAGCGTCAATTGGCCGAAAAATATGCTCTGGAGAACAATTACGAAATCATAGTGTCGTTTGAGGACATCGGAAAGAGCGGAATCTCGTTCGAGAAGAGGCCTGGGTTCAGTAGTTTGTTGAAAGCAGTCCAATCGAATCCACCTTTTGAAGCGGTTCTGGTTTTGGATGAATCAAGATGGGGCCGTGCAGGAGCAAGCAGCAGCATTTACTACAAGGAATTGTTCAAGAGAACCGGAAATGTAGATGTGGTGATGGTGCGGACGATTGCAAAAACCGGCAACGCCACTTTCGATACAATGCTCAATGCATTTGAAGGCGGCCTTTCGCACGAAGAATCTCGAACAAAATCAATAAGAACACTTGATGGTTGTATTAGCGCTGTTCGAAAAGGACACTCAGCTGGCGGCATCGCACCTTATGGGTACAAGCGCATCGCAGTTAATCAGCACACTCAGGAGCGCCGTAACCTCGGACTCATCAAGGATAAGGAAGGAATTCCGGTTCTCAATGCAAAAGGGCTCTTGATGTTTGAGCAAATCAGGCCCAAAGAGGAATATACCGTGCACGAAATTGGAGATAGTGCGGAAGTCGAAATAGTGAAAAAAATGTTCCAATGGAAGGCACAGGAGGGTTATGGTTATTCGAAGATTGCAAAAAAGCTTAACGCGGAAGGTTGCCCATGCCCGAAGAGGGGAAGATGGAATCAATCGGACAGAAAATGGTCAGTCGGCGCTGTGAGGTATATTCTCGCAAATCCTGCTTACAAAGGCATCGATAGATACGGCAGACTGAAAAAGGAGGGAATTGGAAAGTCAGCTAAACGATTTATAGAGGAAGACGATAATAAACTGACGTACACGCCGGATGCTATGCCCGCAATCGTTAGCTCAGAATTGTGGGAAGCGGCAAATCCTAAAAGAGAAGATGTCGAACGCGGAAAAAAATCCAAGAGGAGATTTGACAGTCCCTATCCTCTTTCAGGACTGATAACCTGCTCACACTGTGGTTTCAATTTTCATGGTCGTGCTCAACAAATTGGTCAACCAGGCAAAAGGACAAAGCGCAGGATATATGCGGACAGTGGTTATACTGGGAAGGGCGATTCTGTGTGTGCGAGTTTTTCGGTAGATGCGGAGCAACTCGAACGCATCGTGGTTGTTGGAATAAAGCGTTACATCTTGAATGCAGGAGGATCTGAGGAGATTCTGCGAATTTTGGAAGTACAGACTGCAGATACGACGACCGATCAATCTGAACAACAGAAATCCATTGAAACCGAAATTGTGAGTGTTGAGAGAAAGATCCAGCGTTTGCTAGAGCTTGACGAGTCGGTTATTGATATGGAAGAAGTGAAGAGAAGGTTATTGGTTCTCAAGAATCAGAAGGACAGGCTCGCCGAGCAAAGAAATCGCGTCGCAGCGTTTCAGGCTTCTAGGAAAATGCGAGTCGATTGGGCTGGAAGGATTGAAAAGTTTTTCAGTGAATTCGAGAGGCGGTTTCAACAAGCCGATCCTTCTGAACGAAAAATGCTGATGAGCAAGATCGTGAAGAAGATAATTATCGATCGGGAACAAAAGGTAGCGCAGTGTTTTATGCGGAAACTTCCGAAGGGTGAGGTAATAAAAATTGACGAAATGCTAGAAAAAGAGCAGACACACCTTAATGTTGTGTCCCCAACGAGATTCGAACTCGTGTTAGAAGCTTGAAAAGCTCCGGTCCTAGGCCTCTAGACGATGGGGACTTTTTCAGTGAACAATCAACAATGAACAATTATCAAAGGATACAATGACGAGAGCAGGCCGTTTTTCCTTACGCTGTTCATTGATCATTGTTGATCGTTCATTGTACTTGGGTGGCCAGTGGGACTTGAACCCACGACCTCTAGGGCCACAACCTAGCGTTCTAACCAACTGAACTATGGCCACCATAGATTCAAAAAGCCCGTCGTGCTACGGACAGGCTTTTCATCGCTACAAAAATACGAAAATTCTCCTTGGAAGGCAAGGCGTATTTACTACGGCTGCATAGTCCCATCTTCGGCAGTCCTCATTTTTTTTTTGAACTTTCTCCATCCCGTATCGATTTTTTTTCCGCTCCAAACCGTGAAAAGGAAAAAGATGGCTCCTGCAACCACGTCAACAGCGTAATGGTAGCGAAGGTAGACGGTTGAAATAATGAGCAAGGAACCGGCAACCAGCAAAACCCAACGGCTTTTGATGCGATTTGTAAATGCGATGTAAAGAATAGTGAGGGTGAGCTGCGTGTGTCCGCTCGGGAACGCATCCCGCTGCGCGAAGTCGATCGCGTTCGGTACGTTTTTCGGTATTGATTCACCCGCGTTCACAAAATCGCGCAGTGCATTCGTCGCCCAGATTCCTGGCAATGAAGTGTCCAAAGAATTAAAATCGTACAGCGTAAATCGGGGACCCACGGCCGGCAGCAAAAAGTAACCGATATATGACAGATAGAAAGCGTAAACAACCAGAAACGATCCCAGAAAATATTCCGTGTGGCGTTTTTCAAAACTCAGTTCAAAGAACACGCTCAGCAAGATAAGATAGTAACTTGCGTAACTGATTTGAAGAATTTCTGTGACAACGGGATGCGCAATGACCGACAGCCAGTGTGTAGGGTCGCCGCCGAAGATCCACCGGTCGATGTTGATAAGCAGCCAGTCATAGTCCTGAGGATGAATCGGATGGACCATGAGGTATGTTTCTTTGAAAACGAAAAAAATCATCGGGACCGGATACCAGTCGCGGATATACCCGACGAGGCGGAAGCGCGTCTCCTTTGCTTTCTGAGCGAAGAAGGGGATGAGGCAAATGAAAAAAACGTTGCATCCGACAAGAACAAACCAATACGGGATTACATTCAAAAAAATGATATTTAACAACGAAAGAACGAGGAGAAATAGTATTGTCGCTATATCGCCCGTAGTTAACAGCGTGATGCGGAGGCGGGAGGAGAAAGTCATGGCGCCGTGCGGAATGTGTTTGGCGGTCGCTTGCCGGTGAATAACAATAGTTCGTTTGAAAGGTTGACAAAGTCTTCGACGGATAACTCCTCGGGGCGTCGGTTGAAATTTACGGCGGATTTCTGGAAAAAATCTGACGGCACATTAAGCGTCCGCAAACCGTTGCGCAGCATCTTGCGCCGCTGGCCAAATGTTCCCCGCACTACCGCGCGGAACATCGCATCATCAGCAGCGCGTGAAAGATGCGGCCGTTGGAAATCCAGTGATACCACTGCGGACGTTACCTCCGGTACGGGTAAAATGAGCCGGGAGCAACGGTGAATTTCAATTCCGGTGCCGAGTAATACTGCGCAAAGACCGACAAAATTCCGTACTCCTTTGAACGCGGCTTTGCCACCAGCCGCCGTGCTACCTCATGCTGAATCATCAAAGTGCAGTCCGTGATGACATCCGAAGAATCGATGGCCCAGAAAAGGATCGGGCTCGTAATGTTGTAAGGGATATTCCCGACGATGCGGAGTTTACCGCTCTGTTGTTTTGCGATGGAGCGCGGGTCAAGATTCAGCACATCGTCGTGATAAAGCGTCAATGCGTTTCCATGCGTTGCCTGTAATTCTGCGGCAAGCTGATCGTCGATCTCGACGGCAGTGATTGTGGGCAATTCAGCTAGCAGGAGTGCCGTCAATGCGCCTTTGCCGGGGCCGATTTCGAGGACATGATCCGATCTCCGGAGTTCCAGCGACCGGACGATCTTTCGCGCCACGTTTGGGTCGATAAGAAAGTTTTGTCCGAGAGATTTTTTTGGCCGGTTCACTCAATGCCAATAGGATGGATCTGCTTTATCGACGTTTATTTGTGGAAAAATATAACAAACAGTTTCTGGTTTGTCAACGTAAAGGATGGCACAGGGGCACCGTTTCTAGAGCTGTCGAACACCTTCTCGATTAACGTTTACGATTATTTAATCATTCGCATAAGGTCTCCGACTGCCATAGGCGACGCGACATACTTTGAATAA
>CAWJKX010000231.1:0-13167 GCA_963843065.1 uncultured Bacteroidota bacterium | reverse complement strand
AGGATTTTTTGACCTTAGCAGAAAGCTTCTAACTATTAAAGCAATCCAACATTTAAGACGAAAAGCGGTAAAAGGCGAACTATTCCATTGAATGAGACAGCGTTTTACATTCTTTCTGCGAGGCACGGCAAAGATACTTCAGAATATGTTTTCTCCCTCAACGGTCAGAAGATTTCACGGGATGGCTAACTTACGCTTTAAGAAAGCTGTGTACGATGGTCGATTGAAGGATGACCGCCTGCACTTTCACTCGCTCCGGCACACATTTGCCACTTGGCTTGTGCAGGACGGTGTTTCCATCTACGCAGTGAAGGAATTGCTTGGACATTTAGACGTAAAAACAACTCAAGTCTATTCTCACTTACAGCCGGAACAGCTTCATAGCACGGTGAACAAGATAGACGTCTCCCTAAACTAAAGCGATTGATTCTCTGATATAAAAAATGTATTTTCGGAGTGCAAAAGGCTTGCTGAAAAGGGGAGCGCGTCAAACATTTAATTCTTTTTTCCATTCTTGTAATGGAATCATAGCCCGTAGGGTAAAGCCTTCAGCAAGTCTTCGTACGGGTTTTTTGTTTTAGTGAAGGCTACTATGCAAGACCATTGCTTCCCTTGGCACTTGGGAACTAAGACAAATCAATGGAAGGGAACTTATGAAAATTTATCTATGCTTAGTATTATCTACTTGCGCGCTTTTGTTTATCTCCTGCAAAAAATCTTCCTCATTACCAACACAGCCCGCTCTCCCACAGAAACCGATTACCTTAGATGGTTATGGGATATTTATAGACAGTTCTTACTATGAATTATGGTCGGATAGTAGCTGGGAACAATTCAACAGAGTTCTCGTTATCAATGGAATTACCTATACAACTGTAATAAACAATGACAGCGATGAATATTATTACGATGCTCTCGGGTATGCTGGATTTCAATCTAAAGGCCTATCTTTAATAATCTTTGACAAAACCTTACCCTCATTAAGCGATACCGTTGTTATTGGTCAGACCTATGAACAAGCCACTACTTTTTTCTATGGAGGCTACAATTACTCATTGACGTATGAAACAACTTTCACAGATACAGTGAGTATTTCAGTTCCTATAGGTATTTTCAGTCCTTGTTTATGGTTTACAGGAACGAGTACGCTTACTGTTCAAGGTCAACCATCGGTATCAACTTTTCAAGATTGGGATGCCAAAGGTCCCGGAGCAATAAAAGAAACTCTTAATTCAGGGATTACGATTGTCATGCTTCGAGGAAGAGTAAATGGGAAGGGGTGGGGAATGCCATTCTCCAAAACTTCCACAAGCGTTACCAAAGCAACTTCGGCTTCCTTTATGCAGAAGTTACTAAAACCACTAACGCATTTTAAGCATGCTGGTGCGAGCGTTAAGCAATAAGACGAGCCTTATACACGCACCATAAAAATAATCAGGAGGAAAAATGAAATCAGTTTTGTATTGCTTATTACTTTTAGCCCTCATTCCTTGTTCACGCTCATTCTCTGATAACCTAAATCTCGAAAACGGGTATGTTATAGAGAACGTCCAATTTGTAGACTCTCTTAACGGGATGGTGAGGTTCGCTGGCAGAGATATTTTGGTTTCTCTTCTTAAATCGCAAATTGTATCACGCGAATTCGCGGGCGTAAACGGAGCGAAGCCAACGAAAATATATATTTATTACAAAAAGGAGTATGAAAACTTTCGTGCACAGAACCCAATAGCTTCTAATAACTTTCAGAACATCGTAACTCAGCATGGCGAAACCATAAGGGGTAGCGTTTATCAGGATGAAGATGCGGACGTCGTGTTCCTTACAGAATATGGCCAAATTTCAATACCAAAGGATTTGATTGTTCAGCCCAAATTTGAAAAGAGAACTACACCGTTAAAATATCCTCTCATGGTAACAATGGTCAATGGAGAATCATTTAAGGGAGCGCTTGCTTCATCAACCGACACAACTGTTACTTACAAGACGAGCTTAGGGAGCGTTACGGTAGAGAAAAAAAATATTTTATCTGTCAGTAGTGCCCCAAATGACTCTTATAGCCAGATGCCAGTACCCCAACCGGGCAAACGAGCAATCGCAACAACCTACCGTTATTGAGAAAGACAGTGCTCCCGCTGGACTGATTGTTTTGGCCAGCGTGGGCGCAGTCCTGCTTGTTTTGATTTTGATAGGTGTTGCGGCTCGCTGATATTGAGTGATAAAAGAGTGCACAGTGAAAGACATAGATACCGGCCTTCCGGTAAGCAGGGAAAATCTCACGGAGAAAAAAAATGGAAAACCTGTTCAGAGTCCAAAAAATATCCAAAGAAAATATAGATTCTACAGTAAAGAAGGCTGTGCTTTTGATAGCTTTGTTGGTTCCCTTGTTACTGCTTAATGCCTGTGCCTCAGGTCCACCCACACGCGAAGAGCTAAATTCGGCAGATTACGGGTCTCCCATTACGCAACAGGATGCAGAAGAACAAGCAAGGCAGTTTCTAAAATACTATCTGAAAGACCCGGGGTCAGCTACTTACGACTGGAGTCCGGTTTACCAGGGTTGGTTGAGAGAAGCCCCTCTTCATGGTGGTGGATTGAAGTTTGGCTACGTACCTTATGGGAAATATAAACGCAAAAAATAGCTACGGTGGCTATACAGGCTATAAGACCTATGAATTTCTCTTTTACAACGGAGCTATTCTAAGTGCCTACGCCGAACAAGAACTTGAAGGACACACCTATATGGGAAAGATAAATTAGGCAAAGGAGAAACCTACCTGTGTCTGGTTTGTTACGAATTTTCTTATTAGTTCTTTTGGTTTGCGTCTAAGCGACGTGAGAAATTTTCCGAATATTACTCACAAACATCGTAGAATCCTTCACCTTGACTACACACCGATGTAGTAACCGTTTGAGTACGGTTCGGAAACAAGGTTGAAGGATTTTTTATGTTGAAGGCCTATGGGACGTTTTTTTGCTTCGAGAATGTCATGGGAATATTTTGAGTCTCAATTAAAATTCTACCCAAAAGGAGTTGAGGATTTTCCTCATTCATTTGGTAATCTCAAAATAGGTTTTCTCAATCAAATGAAACAATTCGGAAATGAACAGGAGCAGAACGGATTGCAGCAAATACTTGAAGATTTGGAATATTTTATACCAAAGAATATTTCTATCAAAGAACAATGGCGTGCCCAGAATTTACTAAAAAGTATAATATTTCTATGGTGCATAGGTAAAGCAAGTAGCGACATTGAAAATACATCTAAGCTACACCGCGTGATGAAACAAACAAAACCTAATAAAGACCCACGTTTGCACTTGCAGCTTTTTCCTCTCGCTTATGAAATCTATCGAGACTCAAAGAAGAATGCGCAAGAAATTGAAGATTTCCTTATTCGACGTGAGGTTGGACTCACGTATGCAACGAAGTATTGCACAAAGAACAGAAGTAAAGCAATCCTTTTAATCTCTAAAAAATTAAACATTCCAGTAGGGCATTTTACAAATGCTACTGACGGATATTTAGCGAATGAAATCTTTGGGCAAATAATGCAGAATGAATTCTATGTACCACAAAAGGGGCGCAGGTTACCGCAAACGGGAAATCTTTGCTGGAAAGACAAAAAACTCAGTTTGAAAGATAATACATCTTTGAGCGAGGAGGAGCTGCATTCATATCGCTATATGCTTCAACAAACAAAGCAACCGACGTATAAGGATGCGTTAGAAAAAGCCAACAGACAATCGTTTCTCTCGCAGCAGATAATTCCAAAAGAAGAATTTGATGCGGGTGCATTTGAACAAGGATTCAAAGATTGGATTCACAAGCGAAACAAAAGAAGACAAATCGACAAAAAGTAGAGCAGCACTACTGCTTAGACGAAAGATTCCGCTTTATTAGACTGTAGCTTCACTTGAGTTGAGTCTCTTTTGAGGCTACAGCGAAATGAAAATTATAGCCTTATTGACATCTATCGCTGGGTGTCGGTAAGGCTTGTTTTTTTTTAGAAAGGGGCTTCCAAGAATGGAAACCACACAGCTTAAAGTCACGGACTTCGGCGAAATACGCCTTACCCTTCCAAACCAAAAACCTCGCAACATTGGCTGGTTGAATGATAGCGGAGATTCATTCCATTCACAACGAAACCCGGCAAAACACCTACACTACAAAAGTGATAGTTATGGGTTCAACTATGAATTACTCAGGGATGGAAATTTTGTTTGGGTGATTATCCATCTACCGTTTAATAAGCTACTGGTAACTTCCCGCAATCATATTCTGGAAAAAGGTTCGTTCTTACACTTTGCGAACAAAGGATTTGAAAAACAAATTTTTCTTCCTCTTACGGAATTCGGCATCGATAAGGCACGAGAAACTGAAAAACGATTGAAGGAGCGAGACGTAAGAAGCGCTCAACAGAATCTTTTCGAGGAGGCAGCATAATGATAACTCAAATTGATGCTGAAAAACTTCTCGTTGCGTTCTGTTTGCAGGGTCGGGATGCAACACGCCTTATTGCCGATACCTACATAGTAAATGAAGAGGATATTAGCGATACACACCTTAGAATGATTTTCGGCACTTGTGTTGCCCTATACAGCGAACGAAAAGAAGTAGATGCACTTGCGGTGCAGGGATATTTACGGGAAAGTGTTCACGCCTCGCACTTTGACGGTAAGGACAAACAAAAGGAACTTGAAAGACTGCAAACCCTATGCTCTGATATTGCATCCGATTTCAATTTCCTAAAGCAACTTGCTTCTCCTATAACCGCCTGCCAATTCCTGAAGAAAGAGGCACAACGCCGGAGGGTAATGGAAAAGGTGCTTTTCCTCAGCGACAAGCTCTTAAGCGGAGCGGATGTTGAAGGAACCCTTGACGGGGCAATATCTGATTTGCTCTCCCTCTCTCATTCCATCCACAATATTGCACAAAAAAACTATGTCTCCCTCAATGATGCTATCAATGAAGCTGAGGAAGAAATCAAAGCTGAGATTGCCGGAAAAGTCACTTGGCTTTCAACGGGACTACCTGAACTTGATAGAATGATACATGGCCTTCACAATGAACGCCTGTATATCATAGGTGCAGAGGCAAAGGTGGGGAAATCACTTTTGAGCAATCAAATTGCCCTTTACAATGCAAACAAAAATATTCCGGTGGGCATTGTTTCGATGGAAATGAGTGCAAGGGAAATAATAAAGCGGTATGCCGGTATATCGCAATGGGCAGCTCCAAAAGAGAAGATGCAATCACTTGAAGCCTTCAAAACGGAAGCAAAAGGGAAACCGATATACTTCCGGCAGGGGGGTGCTTCCACGCGGACACTCTTTTCTATTCTCCAGCATCTTATTACAGAGAAGGAGTGCAGGTTGATAGTTTTGGATTACCTGCAATTGATACAACTATGTGAACGCAACAAAAACACCGTTGATGAAATCAATACCGTGCTTTCTGAATTGAAAAGTTTCGCGATTGAAAACCAAATCCCGATTATTCTTGTGAGTGCTGTCCTGACAAAGGCAGTGGCCGGTAAGAACATAAAGAAGCCTTCACGAGCGGACATTGTAGGAACGGGAAGGGCTATCAATGATTGTGATTGTATGTTGATGCTATGGACACCGGAAGAGAACGAGCGAAAGAATATCGAAATCTTTGTTGAGCATGGACGCAACGGAGAGAACGGGAAAGCCGGTTTGTGCCTTGCCGATAACCTCCGGTTGGTTCCTTCAACATTGAGAGAGGAAATACCATTGAAGGAATATAAACCGAAAAAGTCCTCTTTCGGGGGGAAATGGTAGGCTCTCAATGGCATCTCCACAAGTAGAACATGGATACACTCGTATAGCCAATGAACTGCTTAAGGCGTTGATATTGGGCAGGTTCAACGGCACGCAATACAGCATCATTCTCGCGGTCATTCGAGCTACATACGGTTATCATTTAACCAGCAAGACATTGGGCGTTGCATTTTTCAAAGTCCACACAGGAAGGAATAGGAGGCAACTTGCAAAGGAAATTGAAGAATTGATTGCGATGAACGTCTTGACGGTTAAAACCAAACACTCATTTGGAATAAGCCGGGAGTTGATGTTGAACAAGGACTATGAAAGTTGGCAATTCGATAGGAAGGGTATGTTGCAAAAACAACATAGGAGGTGTGTTGCAAATGACTCACTTACCTGTGTTGCAAATGACTCACTAAATAAATAAAGAAAGAAATGAAAGAAAGGTTTTTTTGAATGAATGAGAGCGAAAAGATAGCCAAAATTGAAGAGGGGGTACTGTTTATTATGCAGGACGTTGATGAGCTACTCGACGAGAAATTTCAATCCGGCGAAATCAACACAGAGCAGTACCTCAACGTGAATCAGCACGTACGAGCTTTTGCCGACGAAAGCAGAAATATCATTGCCTCAATTCAGATACAACAAACACACGGAAACTCCAATGCTAACACATAGAAAGGTCATACAAAGATGGAAAACACAGCACTTTTTCCCCCGAAAGTCCTTGACCTGCGCAAGGAAACAGCAAACTCCCCCGGCATATCGGTTATGGAGAAGCCCGTAAGGGTAAAGAATCTTAAGGATGCTAAGAAGCTGCTTGGCAGGCTCCTGGTTGCGTTCCAACGTGGAGAAATTGGGGGACGGGACGCGAAAGACCTTGCATACCTCCTCAGCGTATGGGTGCAAATCGTAAAGGATGTCGAACTCGAAGAACGTTTGAAGAATTTGGAACAACACTTTTTGAAAGGGACGAGATGAATAATCTGGAGAACAGAATAGCACAACTGGAAGCCAGGATGCCTGAAAACCAAAGGCCTTTTATACTCTACGTTATTGACGAGACTGATTCTGAGCTTAAAAGAGAGGAAATCAAAAAGACGGCAATTGGAAAGTATGAACAAGAGCACGGCGTTAAGGTCGATGAAGAGAACGTTGATTTCATGGAGGTAATGATATGCTATACTAAAGCGAACCAAAGTTCAAAAAGCGAACGGCAAAGGCAAGGGTCAGAGAGGCTTCTAAGCAGTGAAACAGATATTTCTTGATTTCGTTTCAATGTTTTTGTAACTTCTCTTAGACACAAAAAGCGAACTTCCGAACAAACAAAGAGTTCTTTCACTCGAAAGGGTGAGACGCTGAGTGTCTAAGGTCGGAAGCCTCGCTGCTCAGCGTTTTTTATTATGGCTAGCAGTTTCAAAGTTGGGCACTAAACTCGGCACTGTGAGGGTAAATTTTCAGTGTCAAAGTTTAGTAAAACGTGCGGAATTGCAACAAAGTCTCGAAATTTGATATGTTCCCCGGGCTCTTAGCTCAGTTGGTTTAGAGCGCTACCTTGACACGGTAGAGGTCAGAGGTTCGAACCCTCTAGGGCCCACAGATTTCTCCCACCGTACTCTTTCCCTATCCTTTCGAAACCATAAGCGCAGGTTTAATCTGTTTAGTGTGTGCGAGCGTTTCTTTCGCCACTTTTGTAAGCAATCAGCACCGCTGAAAAATTTGCCGAATTGAGAAGCGGAGAGTTGTAGAAGGCATCGTGACTACTGATTGCGCTGAATGCAATCCAACTGCAATCAGGTCTATTGTTGCAATAATTTGTATTTATAGAATTCCCCTTTCGCTTTCATCAGCTCGTCGTGAGTTCCCGATTCCACACACGCGCCGTTTTTCAATACTAAAATCCGCCCCGCATTCCGAATCGTTGACAACCGATGCGCCACAATGAATGTCGTCCGGCCTTTGATCAACCGCTGTATTGCTCCCTGGATCAGAGACTCTGACACGACGTCAAGCGAAGAAGTGGCTTCGTCGAGAATAATCACTTTCGGATTTCGCACCAACGCTCTGGCGATTGATATACGCTGGCGTTGGCCTCCCGAAAGCCGTGTTCCCAATTCTCCCAGTTTGCTATCAAGCCCATGAGGCATTTTGGAAACGAACTCTGCCGCATTTGCCATCTCCAAAACCTCCCAAAGGCGGCGATCGTCAACAGCATCGACGCCGTAGACAATATTTTCCCGGATAGATCCGCTAAAGAGCAGCGAGGTTTGTGGGACAACCGCCAGGAACCTGCGGTACTGGCGCAGGTCGAGGTCCCGCATGTCCGTTCCGTCCAGCAATATCCGTCCTGCTGTCGGCCTTCGAAAGCCGATCACAAGACTCATTAACGTTGTTTTGCCCGACCCCGATTCGCCGACGCAAGCGACAGATTCTCCCGCAAATATTTCTGCGGAAAGATTTTTTATCGCCGGCTGCTGAGCTTTCTCATATGTGAAACTGACATTCTCAAAAACAAAATGCCCTGCGACCGACGACACAACTCGCTTCCCCGTATTCTGTTCCACATCCGGAGACTCGAGAATCTCTCCGATGGATCGAATCGATTCAAACCCGCGCGCGAGGTCCGGATACGAATTAAGGATCATGTTCACGGCACCGACGATCATCGCAAAAAAGCTCTGGAACAATACAACGTCGCCGACGCTGATTGCTTTTCTGAATGCAAGAATGGAAGTGAACATCAGGCACACAAGCATCACGGTCTGGAATGATGTCCACGAACTCGCACCGAATATTGCCCCGATCATTTCAAGTCGGATGCCTTTACTCTTCACATTCTCAAGCCGGGTATTCATTTTCGACACTTCGACATCTTCCACACCGTGTGCCCTGGTAATCGGGATCATTTGGATCATTTCAATCACGTTGGCCGAGAGGGATTCTATTTCATTGCGGTATTCCTTGTTCCTTGCCGTCATTTTTTTTGAAAACACAAAGACAAGGCTCGACGATACGGGAACCGAAATCAAATAAAAGATTGCGACAAGCGGTTGCTTAAACACTGTAAAGGAAAAGGCAAAGAGAATCGTGAGAATCGCCGGCAATACGGAATTCATAAGATTGCGCGATAGGATTTCAAGAGTTTCGACGTCGCGCAGCACTTTTGTCTGAAGCTTGCCGGATTGATATTTGTCGTGGAATGATATAGACAATTCCTGAAGCCGCTTGACGATTGATGATCGCAGGTTTAACTGCATCGTATTGACGGCACTGCTGAATACTCTCACATAGAGAGTATGCATTGGAATATTCTGAATAATGATTAAAAAAAAGATCCCGCCGACCATCCATAAATCATTCATTGAATACTTGGAAGTGTCGCTGATGATGTTGATGATTCGTGCGATAACAACGGGAAGGAACCAAACAGGAGAGTGTTTTATCGTGAAGAAAATTATGGCAAGAATGATCTTCAGATATTGGCCGGTATAGATATGCAAAAAAATTTTGAAGGGATGAGTATGCTTGAACTCAAACTCTGTTAAATCTTTGTCAGGCATCCTGGCCTCAAATTCCGCTCTATAGTATTCTGACTATTCCGTCGTTCCTCGCCGGGGAATGAAGTTGCTACACCTTCTACAAAATGCAAAAACCTCCGTCATCACAACAGGAGGTTCAAACCGCGGATCCCGGAACTCGGTTCTTTGTTCTGAACGAATGTAGCAGGAATCGAGTGGAGAATCAAGAGAAAAGTCGGGGATGGTGCGCTTTGGAATTATGGAACTGCATTTTTGCGACACTGGGAACGGGTCGAAAGACCGTTCTCAATGACAAGGTTCATTACAAAAACGTCGAAGAACATATCCATGGATGCCGTCGCATCCTCGCTTCTCCAAGAGACCCTTTAATGCCAACATTGACAATTGAGTGCCGTAAAAGTAAATAACCCACTACTGATGATTTGCTTTCAGAGTTTTCCCATGGTACATTCTTTGGCATGTTTGTTCAAAACCGCCTAATTTCCAGATCGATAATTTCTTATACGAGCACATACTATACGCGGCAACTCGAAAGAGGATGGTACTTTGTGCAGGGACTCGATCGTCGATACGCAGCACAGTTGAGTTTTCAGATATTTTGCCCTATTTTGAATATTGGACTGTTTGACGACGAAAAGTATTTACGATAACGCCATGAAAGAATATACATGACAGAACCTCACACGCTCCGTGTCCTTCTCGTTGATGACGAAGACTCATTCCGCCTGAGCATTGAAATGGGACTGAAAATGACAAGCACGTTCGCCGTGGATTCATGCGGATCGGGCGAGGAAGCTGTTGATTTATTAAAAAAAGAGGCCTTTGATGTCATCCTCCTCGATAATCGCATGGGTGAAATGTCCGGGATGGACGTTCTGGAATGGATGCATTCTCAAAAGATATCGACTCCGGTGATCCTTGTTACCGCGGCCGGTTCCGAGTCAACCGCCATAGAAGCAATGCAGCTCGGCGTCTACGATTATATAAGAAAAGATCATCTCGATATCGAGCGCCTCTCCATCGCTGTCAAAAGCGTCTATGAACGGTATCAATACCGAAAACAAATTATCGAGAACGAAGCGAAAGAACGTATCCTGCAGGAAAAGCAGGACGAACTCGATTCACTGCATACATTTCATGACACCGTTAATTCCGTGGGTCAACTGGTCGAAAAAAGCCTCGCCGACCTTTCATCTAATTTAAAGCGTCATGAGAACGAATTGCTGACCAATGTCAAAGAGGGGAAAGAAGGCCAATGCAGAGAGATCTTCACTGAATTGAAACAGGGCATTGAAGTGATTTCATCGGGAGTGAGTTCAATGCGCAGCCTCTCAACAATGGTCACACGCAAACTGGATGAGATCCACATCGCTCCCCCGCACGCAAATCATTGACCTCATATTCCGTAGCGATAATTTCTATTTATCATTCACCGAACAAAAATCTATGAGCCAGTGAACCTAGCCGGCTCATCGTTCAGCGATCTTTTGTCGCAGCAATCAAAACAAATTCGTAACAACGATTTTTCATAAGAGGAAACAAATGCACGTTCTACGCACTGCGTTCAAAATATTTTTCGTTTATTGTATCGCCGGCATTCTTCTCATTGCGCAAACTGAAAAAAAAGGGTTGACGCTTGATGACATCTTCAACTCAGCCAAATTCAGCGGGAAAACGGTAAACGGGGTTCATTGGCTCAAAGACGGAGCACACTATTCATACTACGAGAGAGATACGAGTGCGAAAGCGACGAATATTTTTGTGTACGGAGTGCGGGAAAAGTCCGGCACCCTGCTGCTGAGCACCGCTGCGTTGAAGTTGAATCCGGCCGACCCGCCATTTCGATTCACAACATACCAGTGGGCGCCCGATGAAAAACAGATTCTTTTTATTTCCGCTCCTCCGGAAAGGGAATATCTCTCCCGCCTCACACCGGCAGGGAATATTTTTTTGTACGATCTGCCGTCGCAATCGTTCCGCCGGCTGACCAACGTCGCCGACCCGCAGTATAACGTGAAATTGTCGCCGGACGGAAAATTTGTCGGCTTTGTGCGCAACAATAACATCTATACCATCGAAATTGCATCGGGCGCCGAGCATCAATTGACGACGGACGGTGCGGAACACATTATCAACGGAAAGTTCGATTGGGTCTATGAAGAAGAATTCGAAATTTCCGACGGGTGGCAGTGGTCGCCCGACAGCAAACATATTGCGTTCTGGCGCCTGGACGAAAATCGAGTTCCCGAATATACGCTGACTGAATGGGATTCCCTTCATTTGCAATTGATCCCGATGCGTTATCCAAAAGCGGGGGAGCCCAATTCGATTGTCAAGATCGGCGTCGTCGATATTCAGTCATCTTCAACGAAATGGATGGATCTCGGCACCAATGATGATATGTATATCCCGAGAATACTATGGACGCTCGACCCGACAGTCTTATCAATTCAACGGATGAACCGGGGACAAAATGTTCTTGAGCTTTTGTATGCTGATATTTCCACAGGAACAACACGGACAGTACTCAGGGAAACTGATGACAAATGGGTTGATGTAACCAACGACCTTACATTCCTGAAGGATGACAAATTCATTTGGCCGTCAGAACGCGACGGTTATCGTCATCTCTATCTTTACAAGAACGATGGTATACTTCTTAATCAAATTACGAAGGGGAGGTGGGATGTAGAGTCCTTTTATGGCGTTGATGAAAAAGCCGGCGACGTGTACTATTCTTCAGCGGAAGTATCTCCTCTTGAAAGGCAAATCTATAAAATTCAATTAGATGGAAAAAACAAGCAACGATTGACAACAATTCCCGGAACGCATTCGGCAAACTTTTCCCCCTCGCGCCAATATTTTCTCGATACGTACTCGAACATTTCCACACCTCCAAAAATTGCTCTTGTGAGGAACGATGGAAATACTCTCTCGATGATAGAGGAAAACACTAACCCTGCCCTTCACGATGTCCAGTTGGGAAATACCACATTTCTTACCTTCATGACATCGGATGGAGTTCAGCTCAACGCCTCGATCATGAAACCGGCAGATTTCGATTCGACAAAGAAATATCCGGTTCTCGTTTATACATACGGAGGACCGGGTTCTCAGGTAGTCCTTAATATGTGGGAGAGAACATCGGATGTTCTGTGGTACTCGTACCTCGGTCAACACGGGTATTTGATCTTTATGGTTGACAACCGCGGAACCGGCGCGCGCGGCAAAGAATTTAAAACTGCAGGCTATAGAAACCTGGGCAAGTGGGAGGTGAACGACCAGGTCGAGGGGGCTAAATATCTCTCGTCACTGCAGTATGTCGACAAAAACAGAATTGGTATTTGGGGCTGGAGCTATGGCGGTTATCTCACAAGCATGGTAATTTTAAACGCTGCTGATTATTTTAAGACAGCGATTGCCGTTGCGCCGGTTACCAGCTGGAGATATTACGATAATATCTACACCGAGCGATATATGGGTATTCCACAAAATAACCCCATCGGATTCGTGGAGAGTTCTCCAATCACCTATGCCGCTAAACTGAAAGGAAAGTTTCTGCTGATTCACGGGACAAGCGACGATAACGTTCATTTCCAGAACACGGCGAATTTTGTATCAGCCCTGGAGAAATCGAACAAACAGTTTTCGGTCATGTTCTACCCCGACAAAAATCACGGCATTTACGGCGGTGCGACGCGGCTCAATTTATACACATTAATGACGAATTTCATATTGGAAAATTTGTAGCAAGTCAAGGGAACATAGCTTGTTCACCCTGAGTAAGTCCCCCAAAGGGGGACGCATCGAGGGGGTTGACACGCAATAGTAATCCATTACC
>CAWJKX010000230.1:0-3393 GCA_963843065.1 uncultured Bacteroidota bacterium | reverse complement strand
ATGAGGATTGTAGGTAATTAAGAAATGCATCCCCGCCAACCCCAGGCCAACATCGGAAAAAAGAAAATGAGTGTCAATGGTTTATCCAAAAATATTTGCATCGGCTAATTAGAATGCGTCTAAGCCACAAGTGCACAAGATCGCGATGCTCAAGTGATTCCTACGTGTATGTATCCACTGGGATGGTCAAAGAGGAGGTTGTAACTGATGAATTTAATTTGCAATTGGCGGATGACTGCAATTCGGTACAATTCAAACGGGCAGAGGCGATATAACCGAGTGGATTACATCCAACCTTGACAGTTCCCAACAGGCATCGAAAATGTCGATCCAACAACTCAACCCTTTCTTGATTCAGGATAAAACAAAAAACCCTTGTCCATCTGCTAAGATCAGCATGTCCTACGGGTCGAAGCTCCCATTTAAATTTAAAAAACGGCGAGACTTATCACCCTGATCCAGCAAACTGTCGCCAATGTATACGATTATCACGGATCATGCAATCATGAGCGCGGTTCGTATCGAGTTTTTGCTTTTTCGCCCTCCAGCTGTACAATGTAGAACGTGGTGTGACGTCCTTTGATTTACCCTGCCAATTCTCTCGGCAAATCGCCCAATGTCCAACAGCTCTCAATAAGAGATGTGATTTGCTTTCGGAGTCATCCCATGGTACATTCTTTGGCATGTTTGTTCGAAGCCGCCCAATTTTCAGACAGATAATTTCTTATACGATACACAGCGCAGTTGAGTTTTTAGATATTTTGCCCTATTTTGGATATTAGATTCTTTGATGACGAAAAATATTTACGATAACGCTATGAAAGAATATACATGACAGAACCTCACACGCTCCGTGTCCTTCTTGTGGATGATGAAGACTCATTCCGTCTGAGCATTGAAATGGGACTAAAAATGACCAGCACGTTCGCGGTGGATTCATGCGGTTCGGGCGAGGAAGCTGTAGATTTATTGAAAAAAGAAACCTTCGATGTCATCCTTCTCGATAATCGCATGGGTGAAATGTCCGGGATGGACGTTTTGGAATGGATGCATTCTCAAAAAATATCGACCCCTGTGATTCTCGTAACCGCCGCCGGTTCCGAGTCGACTGCCATAGAAGCAATGCAGCTTGGCGTCTATGATTATATAAGAAAAGATCATCTCGACATTGAGCGCCTCTCCATCGCCGTCAAAAGCGTCTATGAACGGTATCAATACCGAAAACAAATTATCGAAAACGAAGCGAAAGAACGTATACTGCAGGAAAAACAGGACGAACTCGATTCTCTGCATACCTTTCACGACACCGTCAATTCCGTTGGCCAACTTGTCGAAAAAAGTCTCGCCGACCTTTCATCGAATTTAAAGCGGCATGAGAACGAATTGCTGACCAATGTCAAAGAGGGGAAAGAAGGCCAATGCAGAGAGATCTTCACTGAATTGAAACAGGGCATTGAAGTGATTTCATCGGGAGTGAGTTCAATGCGCAGCCTCTCAACAATGGTCACACGCAAACTGGATGAAATCCACATCGCTCCCCCGCACACACATCGTTGAACTGATATCTCGTAGCGATAATTTCCGGTTATCATTCATTGAGCAAGAATCTCTGAGCCATCGAAACGAGTGTGCTCATTAGCTGTCGGCCTTTTGTTCCAGCAATCAAAACAAATTCGTAACAACGATTTATCATTAAGAGGAAACAAATGCACGCTTTACGGACTCCGTTCAAAATATTTTTCGTGTATTGTATCACCACCATTCTTCTCATTGCGCAAACTGAAAAGAAGGAGTTGACGCTTGATGACATTTTCAACTCAGCCAAGTTTAACGGAAAAACGGTAAACGGCGTTCATTGGCTCAACGATGGATCACACTATTCATACTACGAAAGAGATACGAGCGCGAAAGCGACGAATATTTTTGTGTACGGAGTGCGGGAAAAGTCCGGCACCATGGTGCTGAGCACCGCTGCATTGAAATTGAATCCGGCCGACCCGCCGTTTCGATTCACAACATACCAGTGGGCGCCCGATGAAAAGCAGATTCTTTTTATTTCCGCTCCTCCGGAAAGGGAATACCTCTCACGCCTCACACCTGCAGGAAATATTTTTTTGTACGACCTGCCGTCAAAATCATTCCGGCGGCTGACCAACGTTGCCGACCCCCAGTATAACGTGAAATTTTCGCCGGACGGAAAATTTGTCGGCTTTGTGCGCAACAATAACATCTATACTATCGAAATCGCATCGGGCGCTGAGCATCAATTGACGACGGACGGTGCGGAACACATTATCAACGGAAAGTTCGATTGGGTCTATGAGGAAGAATTCGAAATTTCTGACGGTTGGCAGTGGTCGCCCGACAGCAAACATATTGCGTTCTGGCGTCTGGACGAAAATCGAGTCCCCGAATATACGCTGACTGAGTGGGATTCCCTCCATTTGCAACTGATCCCGATGCGTTATCCAAAAGCGGGGGAGCCCAATTCAATTGTCAAGATCGGCGTCGTCGATATTCAGTCGTTGTCAACGAAATGGATGGATCTCGGCACTAATGACGATATGTATATCCCGAGAATACAATGGACGCTCGACCCGACAGTTTTATCAATTCAACGGATGAACCGGGCACAAAATGTTCTTGAGCTATTGTATGCGGATATTTCTACAGGGACAACACGGACGGTCCTCAGGGAAACTGATGACAAATGGGTCGACGTCACCAACGACCTTACCTTCCTGAAGGATGGAACATTCATTTGGCCTTCGGAACGGGACGGTTACCGTCATCTCTACCTCTTTAACAACGATGGAACACTTCTTTATCAAATTACGAAGGGGAAGTGGGATGTTGAGTCGTTTTACGGTGTTGATGAAAAAGCCGGCGAGGTCTACTATTCTTCAACGGAAGTTTCTCCTCTTGAAAGGCATATCTATAAAATTCAATTAGATGGAAAAAACAAACAGCGATTGACAACAATTCCCGGAACGCATTCAGCAAATTTTTCCCCCTCGCGCCAATATTTTCTCGATACGTACTCGAACATTTTCACGCCTCCAAAAATTGCTCTTGTGAAGAACGATGGAAATACTCTCTCGATGATAGAGGAAAACACTAACCATGCACTTCACGATGTTCAGTTGGGAAAAACCACATTTCTTACTATCATGACATCGGATGGAGTTCAGCTTAACGCCTCGATCATGAAACCGGCAGATTTCGACTCGACAAAAAAATATCCGGTTCTCGTCTATACATACGGGGGACCGGGTTCCCAGGTAGTCCTTAATATGTGGGAAAGAACATCGGATGCCTTATGGTATTCGTACCTCGGTCAACACGGGTATTTGATTTTTATGGTCGACAACCGTGGAACGGGTGCACGCGGCA
>CAWJKX010000229.1:0-5609 GCA_963843065.1 uncultured Bacteroidota bacterium | reverse complement strand
TACCAAGCCTCGATGGGATGGATGGAAAAAAATAGGGAAAAACGAATAGACCCGGAGCAAATCATCCCGGGTGCACGGTCTGTTATTTCCGTTGCGGCAAATTATTACACAGACGTTGAACATCATCCAAAGGAAGACGAAGGAAAAATCTCCCGCTACGCATGGGGCGATGACTATCACATTCTTGTCGCCGCGCGAATCAAAAAGCTGTTTGAATACATCAAACAGATAATGCCGGAATCCGACGGACGGTATTACGTCGATACCGGTCCGGTAATGGATAAAGTATGGGCGGAACGCGCAGGAATCGGATGGAGAGGAAAACACACCAACCTCATAACAAAGGATTTCGGTTCGTGGGTTTTTCTCGGCGAGATAATTTCCACGTTGGAGCTTGAGTGCGATACACCGATGGAAGATTTCTGCGGCTCCTGCACGGCCTGCCTTGACGCGTGTCCGACGAAGGCGATCGTTGAGCCGTATGTTGTCGACTCGAATAAATGTCTCTCGTATCTAACGATTGAGCACCGGGGCGAAATCGACACATCGCTGAGACCCATGTTCGATCAATGGGTGTACGGATGCGATATCTGTCAGGATGTCTGCCCGTGGAACAAATATCAGCAACCGACCCGCGACAACGAATTCCTTCCACGCGACGGGAACGTTACCCCCTCTCTCGATGGTTTATTATTATTGACCCAGGAAGAATTTTCGAAGAGGTTCAGCAAAAGCCCCATCAAACGCACTAAACGAGAAGGCCTGGTTCGAAATGCGAGGATAGTGAAGAATGCAACAAAGGGAAAATGAAGTTACATTAATCCTTTTACTGTCATTCTGAGGAGCGCAGCGATGAAGAATCTAACTTTTGTTTTTTTGAAAAATTTCTTAGATTCTTCGCTTCGCTCAGAATGACAATTGAGAAACATTGTTCAGAAATCTTAAATCATAGAGAAAAATCATGGCAGACAATCATTATAAAGTTATCATCATCGGTTCGGGTCCTGCAGGACTCACAGCGGCGGTCTATGCTGGGAGGGCAAATTTACGCCCGATTGTTTTCGAAGGGTTCCAGCCGGGGGGCCAACTGACAATTACGACGGAAGTTGAAAACTATCCAGGTTTTCCGAAGGGGATCATGGGCCCTGAAATGATGGAATTATTCCGTGAGCAGGCCCAGCGTTTCGGCGCTGAGACGCAATTCAAAGAAGTCGCCGCAGTAGATTTCTCCAAGCGTCCATTTAAAGTTGTTGTGGATGAAAAAGAGTTTTTCGGCGACACGGTGATCGTTGCAACTGGCGCTTCGGCCAAGCTTCTCAATATTCCCTCAGAGGCAACGTATATGGGGTACGGTGTTTCGGCATGTGCGACGTGCGACGGATTCTTTTTTAAGAATCAGGAAGTGTTTGTCGTCGGAGGCGGAGACACGGCGATGGAGGAGGCAAGCTTCCTCACGAAATTTGCGTCGAAAGTAACAATCGTTCATCGTCGCGACCAATTCCGTGCATCAAAGATCATGCAGGAGCGAGTGTTGAAGAATCCGAAAGTATCCGTCGTCTGGAATTCTATCGTCGACGAAGTCATTGGTGAGCAGCTCAACGGGAAAAAAACGGTCACCGGTCTGAAGTTGAAGAATGTAGCGACCGGAACAATCATCTCCGTGAAAACCGATGGACTGTTCATGGCAATCGGCCACCAACCCAATACGCAGATATTCAAAGGCATTCTCGAAATGGATCAAAAAGAATATTTGAATGTCCAACCGGGTTCGACGAGGACAAATATTCCCGGCGTATTTGCCGCGGGAGACGTTGCGGATTCATATTACCGCCAGGCAATCACAGCGGCGGGAAGCGGGTGCATGGCCGCAATTGATGCCGAACGGTTTTTGGAAGAGCAGGGGATACATTGATCTTTCCCTCTTCCCTTTGGGAGAAGGATGCCGCGACGAAGTCGCGTTTAGGGTAAGGGTGCCTTTTTCTTGTTTTTCTCTCCGAATTTTTGTCACGCCGCCTGCCGTTCCTTCATAGAAAAATAGTTGATTTGTCAGGCATTTTGCCAGCTTGTCTGTCCCGCTACACTCTGCGTTTTTGCATCTCCTTAATTTCCTTCAAATTTCAAGTATTTTGTTTGGCATGTCGTTTGAAAGTTGTAACAACATTACCGAATACCAAACGAACTAATTTAAAAAACAGGAGGTAGATATGTTGTTCCGATATGAACCAGGAGTTTATGATGAATTGTTTTCACGCACCGCTCCGGTCGAGTGGGCGTTCCCTGAGTTGATCACTCGATTTGCCTTTGTTGACCGAGCGAACGATTATCCGTCGGTCAATGTCGCGGAAGACAAGGACGGGATGCACATCGTGGCAGAGCTTCCCGGTATTCCGAAAGAAGATGTGAAACTGCAGCTTCATGACGGCACACTTACGATCAGCGGCGAAAGGAAGTCGCCTGAAGAGGCAAAAAATTCAGAAGTGCTGCGCCGGGAAATTCGGTACGGGTCATTCTCTCGGACAATTCAATTGCCTGAGAGTATCGATACGGAGAAAGTCGCGGCTGAGTATGCCAACGGCGTGCTGCGGATTGCATTGCCAAAGCGTGAAGCGGCCAAACCAAAAGAGATTTCTATTCGTTAAATGAAAAGGAGAATTACAGGATGACAAAGGAACTTGAAAACGGAAAGATCAACGGAGAGGAGCCGAACACAACGGGCACTCTCCGCGTTCTTCGACCGGCGGTCGATATCCAGGAGCTGGCAGATTCGTACGTCGTGCGGCTCGATATTCCAGGAGCCGAAAAGGAAAGCATTGCTGCTAAAATCAACGAATCGACCTTAACAGTTTCAGCGAAAGTTCAGGAGCGATTTACACAGGAGACAGCAGCAGTGTACGACGGTTCGCTGCCGGCTGAGTACAGACGGGAATTCGCTCTTGCAGACGATGTTGAAACCCAGACTGTCGATGCAGCCTACGAATTAGGCGTTTTGAAAATTACTCTGAAGAAGAAACAGCAGTTTCTTCCAAAAGAAATAAAGATTGTGTAGCTTTTTGAATAATCTGTTTCCCAAGAAAGGAGAATCGCTATGCTTTTGATGAAAAGAAATCCAAATAAAGAGATGGAATTGTGAAAAAGAGATCTGCCGATTCCGCGGCTCTGGGGAGATTGCACAATGAGATGAACCGTGTATTCAGCGATTTTTTTCGCGGCGACCTAGTCGATGACGGGTCTTTCTTCTCCGGCAGCTGGGCTCCGGCTATCGATGTTTCCGAAACTGACGATTCATACATTATCCGTGCGGAGCTTCCGGGGATGAAGAAAGAGGATGTCAAGATCACGATCAATAACACTCTCGTCACCATAGGGGGCGAGAGGAAGAACGAAGCTGAGGAAAAAGGCCGGACCTATCACCGCATTGAACGAAGCTACGGTTCATTCGAGCGTTCATTCAACCTGCCGGGTACGGTGAAAAGCAGCAGCGTCGAAGCCAGATTTGAGGACGGCCTGTTGACAGTCGCTCTTCCTAAAACAGAAGAGGCGAAGGAAAAAGTGCATTACATAGAGATTAAATGATTCTGCGGATTGCATAGATTTAACTTAGAGTAAAGATTTCGTACATCAAAGTATCCTTGTCAAGGTTAAAAACCTTGACAAGGATATCAATAATACAATAGCCCGGCAAAAAGACCGGGCTATGCTATTCATAGTGCAATCGTTCTTTATTTTATCGATAACAATTCAACTTCGAAAATGAGCGTTGCATTCGGGCCGATCGTTTGTCCTGCGCCCCGTTCGCCGTATGCGAGGTTTGAGGGGATGAACAACTGCCACTTCGCGCCAACTTTCATGTGCTGTAACGCTTCGGTCCATCCCGGGATAACACCGCTTACAGGGAAAGTCGCCGGCTCTCCGCGTTTATACGAATTGTCGAATTCGGTTCCGTCGATCAGTGTGCCGCTGTAGTTTGTTGTGACCGTGTCGTTGAGGGTAGGTTTTTTCCCGCTTCCTTCCACGAGTACTTTGTACTGAAGCCCGCTCGGCAAGGTAATAACGCTGTCCTTCTTTTTATTCGCCGCTAAAAACGCATCGCCTTCCTTCTGGTTCTTTTCCGCAAGCTCCCCGGTTTCCTTGGACTGCTTCGCCATCATTTCCTGCTGGAATGCCGTCATCACTTGTTGAATTTCTGAATCGCTTAATATGAGTTTCTGGTTCGTAAACGCATCTTGAAGTCCTTTAAAAAGAAATTCGGGGTCGATATCGATACCCTGCTTCTTCAGGTTCTTGGCAATATCGGTGCCGATGATGTAACTGACCTTGTCCTTTTCAGTCGTTAGCGTCGGTTTTGTTTGCGCGCTGATTTGAAATGTCATAGCGACAAGGCACAACAGCACGATGCGCATTTGTTTCATCTGGTTCTCCTTCTGTTAAAAAAAATTATGTATGCAGGCTTATCCTGCATAAGAACTCGGGGAACATTGGCAACTCCCGAGGCTATTAGGCAGGCGACATGACCAAAATAGCATTTTTTCCTAACGTTTCCAAGTTTTTTGATGTGTTGGTAGTGTCCCAATTTCAGGTGCATGTCCCCTCGAACTTGTTTCGTGGTCTAAAAAGATTAGATACTGAATCGAGTTCAGCATGACGTTACATTGTTAGAGTAGAATTAATTGAAATTACGCCACTGAGGCAATTGTCCTGCCTTACTTGGACACACTTACTCATCCTTCCACGGTCCCGACTTCGTCGGGATTGCTCAGGATGGGGCAAGTTGTCTTCAACACATTGAATCTTGCCGGCGGGATATACTTTCTATGGTTGATGTATGGCGGAAAAAATGCAGATAAAGAAAATGTTGTTTATCAAATAGTAACGCCGATGGAACTGTTTCTCAGGAACGGTTCTATCGAGATTGATTCACGGCGCCCACTTTTTGAGGAACGCCAGTACTTTGTCATGGTCGTGGCCCTGACCGGATTCCAACTCGCCGGTATCCTGCGACCAGAGCAGTGTTCCGTCGCTGTTGAGTACGAAGAAATGCGGGTAGCCTGGAATCTTTGGGTATTTTGAGAGAAATTCTTTATTCTCGTTTCCCTTGCTGTAATTGATCTTCACGTAGATGAATTTTTCGTGAAGGAAATCGGCGACGTCTTTGTTTTGTCCCCAGAATCTATCGAGATAGTGGCACCATTTGCACCAGTTGCCTCCAACATCGAGTAAGATTCGCTTGCCGGTTTTCTTTGCCTCTACAACCGCATCGTCTACATCTTTTGCCGGGTTGCGCGTTGAATCGAATTCTGCGACCGCGACATACCGCACATGCATGGAATCTTTTCCTTGTGCGACAAGAGCAGTGCTGCTCAGTGTGAGTAATGAAAGGAGCGCGATTGTTACTATCCCGGATTTGCTCATGGTCTCTCCGATAACAATTTACCAAAATCAACACTTCGGGATTTTTGGTTACGGCCACCAAAGGGAGAACAAAAAATGGCGACTAGTGTATTGCTGAAGTTTGGGAAGTGAAGACGTTTGTTCTTAGCTGCCCCGCTAGGGTTCGAACCTAGACTCTTCTGATCCAGAGTCAGACGTGTTGCCAATTACACTACGGGGCA
>CAWJKX010000228.1:0-14207 GCA_963843065.1 uncultured Bacteroidota bacterium | reverse complement strand
CATAGTAGTCATGATTGCCAAGGCAGCCATACACACCGTACGGCGCCCGGAGGGAAGAGAAGGCTTCGACGAACGGATATACCTCTTCGGTTTGACTATTGACAAAATCTCCGGGCACAAAGATAATGTCAGTCTTAAGATTATTGAGGGCGGCCACATAATCATCCATTTCCGGTTTTGTCATAAAAACGCTCGAATGGATATCGCTCATTAAACCGATGGTGAATCCCTTGAACTCATCCGGTAAATTTTGAATACGGACAGTCCGTTCAATGATATCATAATCGTTTCGATCGATGAGCCCCTTAGTTGCGCCAATGAAGGAATATGCAGAAAGAGCAACTGCTCCCGTCTTCAAAAAAGCCCGCCGGGAATCATCAAACCTCTCAAAATTGGCTGTTGATTTCATTACAATAATTTTCTCATTAATCGGAGAGATTCTTTTGCCGATGTGAAAGACTGCTTCGAACGGAAGCCGAAGGATCCTTATTATTGACAACACTATGAAGACGAAAAATGTTGCTGCCTCCCAGACATAAATTGGATAAACGACGCAGTACATGATCCATCGTGGAAAATTACGGAAATACGGGTGAATAAATAAGAGCGGTAGGAAAAAAAAATTGAAGAATCCAAAGACCCATGGTAAACACCCTGTTACCCAGGAAGGGGATGAAGGGAGGCTTTTCACGAAGCGTACCGCTTGCTTGTAGAGAAACCATTGAGCGGCAAAAATCAGAACTGGAAACACTACTCTGAAGATAAGATAAAGAGGGGTACCGCTCATATTTGGCTGCTATGTTTCGGGGAATTGGCTCTTATCACTAGTTGAAATATACTAAAAAACATATTAAAATCCTCTCCAAAATTGAGATTTCCCTAAACATGTAGAGTGGGGAATCATGATGCTTGTTCGGGAATGATGTTAGGTGCGAATAGACAACACTCGACATTAACGTCGCAGTAAATGAGCGGAGCCGCGAATGATACATCTGCACCCAACACGTCATTTATTTCGATATTGTTGATAAATAGAACCGGGAAGGTGCAATGAAGGGGGCCGAAAATAATCCTTGATTTTCGGATTTGCTTTCGCTATTTTTGATAAAGATCAAATGCCCATACGTAGGGCTTTTTTATTTTGGAGGAACAAGACTAATGTACACATTCTTTGTTGCGATAGAGATCATCGTATGCGTCATTCTCATTGGGGTAATCCTTATGCAAAACAGTAAGGGGGGCGGACTTGCTGGGGCATTTGGTGGCGGCAATTTTGGAACAGTATTTGGTGTTCGGAGGACAGCTGATTTTCTTACTCGCGCCACAACAATCTTAGCCACTACCTTTATGGTCCTTGCGCTTCTGATAAATTTATTTTTCTTGCCAGGCAAGAGTGCATCCTCAAAAGAAAGCGTAATTCAGAACGGGCAGACTTCCGTTCCCCCCGCGCAATTGCCTCCGCAAAGCCAGCCTGTGCCGTCAAATTCTTCTCCAAAATAGCATATGGGGTATTGCGCACCCATGGCTCAATTGGTAGAGCAACTGACTCTTAATCAGTGGGTTGCAGGTTCGAGTCCTGCTGGGTGCACACCAGAAGCCTCAAATTGAAAGATTTGGGGCTTTTCCATTCCTCTCCTAACCGTTGCACTCTCCTACAACAGCACCTGCGCAGTCAGGTGTGCACACTTGAGGGAAGACTCTGCTGAAAGGAGCAAAATTATGTATCGCACTAAGCGAAGTACCGGGTATTGTCTAGGATACGCGAGATCCCTTACGGTAAGTGCGCAATGGTTATAAACGGCTGAACGCAGATTTTTCTATGCGTGCTGCGGTTGCCGCAGGTGCATCGATAATTTCTTGAACTTCAACGTCCAGAAACATGGTCGGTGGTTCCAAAGTTCTCAATCCAATCCCGATTCTTATGGATTAGATTAGCAGTTTCTAGTTAAGGACTTTCATTCAGGGTTCCAGTATCGAGTTCTGGTGTGTGCACAAATACGCCCAAATTCGAATAGGGAACCAATCTTCACATACCTTCCTTCGCCGTTATCTCAAAAAGCCTTCGGGCAATATCCAAATGGCATTAGTAAACCCCTTGAAGATTGTTTGTTACTTGTTCGGTTTCAAATTTTGTTTTAGATAGCGTTCCATAATCCGTTTAATGAATTCTTCTTTATTGATTGTCATTAAGATTTCTGCATTTGGGTCTTTTGAATCATCCATTAACGTATGGCCGGAATCATCGACATGAATATTGGATTTTCGGCTGGTGAACAGTTCAGGCCAAAGAACATATCCAACGGCAACCGCGTCATACAGAGTCGGATCGGGGTTCGCATAACTTTCAAAGAGCCACAATGAATACAAACCGCACAGTGCATTCGTTAACGGCGACTGACGCATTAAAAGGCGATTGCGGTTAGCTTCATTTAATTTTACGAAGGTTGTCACATCCAAACCGGCATAGACGATATTTGCGCCGCTTGCTGCAAACATTTTTGATGCTTCAATATCAGCCCGCACATTCCATTCCGCGTCAGGAACAGAGCCGCCATTGTATCCCATATAAAAAGAGCCAAACATTGAGACAATTTGTTTCGCAAGTTTTAATACGTCTTTATCCTTTTTCATTACCTCTTTTATGTTGCAGACGGGGCCAACGGTAAAGACTATTACTTCGTTTGGATATTTTTTCAGATTGCTGATGATAAAATCCGCCGCATTAACGTTCGATGGTTTTATTTTATCAAAGCCTTCTGACCAATAAAATTGGTTGGAACGGCCGGCAATGTCTTTGTCGACTCCGACAATTGTAGGTGTAGGTGTGCCTACGATGACCGGAATATCTTCCCTGCCTACTTCGTAGAGCAACTTCAGGGTCGTTCTTGCTCGAAGAGGTGTATTGCCATGGTCCATCACAAAGCCAAGGACATCAAACTCTGGGCTATTCAGAACGAGTGCAACGGCAAAAGCATCGTCAATATCACCGCCGAGATCGCAGTCAAATATTATCTTCTGCTTTTCATTGCTGAAAGCGAAAAGCGGAATCAAGAATACTGTGAAAAGCAAAAATGTTTTTTTCATGGAGATTCCTCGTTGTGGTCGCAGTGGAAAGCGAACCGGCAGTCCCCTCAAGGTTCGCAGTTGATTTGTTCATTGTTTTGCAGAAAAAGTAGCTGAAAGAGGGAAAAGAATCAAGAATAAAAAACCCGGTGTTGGGGGGAACACCGGGTTCGACCCTTTCAAGGTGCAACAATGAGGGGAGGCATCGTTGCACAGGTCAAAACTAATTTAGAAAATTGGTCGGGGAGTGTCAAGTCAAACTCCTGAATATAGGACAGTAACTCAATATCAATCTTGATGTCATTCGTGCGAAAGGCCAAGGGAATTTCGTCGAAACCGATCAGAATGGCCGTTTCGAGGATCTAAGGACTTGATACCCACCAAGGCGTGCTTGACAAAAAAAGTACTTTGACGATTACGGCGAAGTACTTTTAATCACGTGAAAATTATAGTTCATCAACATTACCTATGTGTCTCACGATATTTGAATTTCTGTTCTCATGAGCGTAGCGATTTTCATGAATGCTATGTTTCCATATCGTCATCTCCTTTGATGAAATTTATCGTCCAAAATATCTCATAATCATGGAGCGGCCAATAACGCTGCATTTGTAAGTGTACCGCATTCTAAGCTTATAGCAATCCCTTAAATGCCAATCCAATAGAGTCCAGTTTTTTCGAGCGTTCTTCACTATAACTACAGCATTCTCTTTTTTTTCCACGATTTGACATTTTAGACTTGCTGATTGTATCATAAAATAGTGCGCCGCCGGCTATTTTCTTGTTATGGCAGATAAATCTCAATTAATTCATATGCCAACGTCCAGGAATGGCTGAAATTCTTAGTTTTTTCTTGACAAGTCTAAGAATTCTGTTATCTTACTAGAACCTATCTCAAAAATGGTTTTGTGTTAGCCCTTCGACGCGTCCCCCTTCGGGGGACTTGCTCAGGGTGAACAAATGGCCCGTTCATCCTGAGTAAGCGAACAGAGTGAGCGCATCGAAGGATCAAGTGATATGTTTTTGAGATGGCTTCTAGTGTTGTGTAACAGAAATTCCTTGAATAAGTGTGGCCAGCTAAATCCATGATTCCTGACGGATTTCGGACGTCGATGGCTTCAGACATTCTTAACTTATTTGCGATACGGGACACTAGCAATTAGGACACAGTTTGCTTGAAGTATTTGAATTGAGCACGATAATTGCTTTTAGAATGTTATCATGGTTTTTGGGATTGGGTTGTAGGCGTCAATCTGGCTTCCTTTCCAAGCACAATGAGCAGACAGACATCATGCGATTGGCAGCGATTGCGTTGAAGAATGCGCCGCATGAAATGACCGAGCGATTACTGTCGGTCATTCCGTCTAAGTTTAGGATCATCTAAGAAGACAGCTGACGTTGATGAAAGCAGTTTCGCCAAGCGACGACCTACTGGGCGAAAGAGAATGCCAAGTTAATATGGCAATATATTACAGCCGGTGTCGTGCAACCGGCTGCGATGGAAACCGGAGAAGAGACTGAAGAAGCCCAGATTCAATGAAATAATGCTTTTCGAAGGACTGAGAGGAGCACTTGAAGAGGGTGCTCCTCTTTTTTTGAGAAATTATTTCTCCTCTGTGTGTGTTGAACCTATAGCGAATGAATGACATCACGACATACGTGCCGGAACAATTGTACCGGCTTCCTTTGCTCGAGCATTATCAGCGTTCAAACATTCCGCTGATAGATCGGGGTGGATGGCTGTTGCCGGCCCGGTTTCATAGCTTGGCTGAGGAAATAGACCTCTTCGAGCGCGGAGAGGGTATTGTGGATTTTTCAGACCACGGACTTCTCCGCTTAGAGGGAAAAGATGCCGTCGACTTTCTCATTAGAATTTCAACCAATGATTTCAGAAGCGTCAGCCCGGGAGAAGCGGTACAAACTGTTTTGGTTACTGAGAAGGGAAGGGTCGTAGATTCGGTCATCGTTGTGCATAGAGACGATCATTTATTACTGATCGTGAGCCCCGGCGAACAGGACAATGTCAAACAATGGATTGAAAGATTTATCATCGCTGAAGATCTGAAGATAGTCGATCGAACGGGAAAACATCTTCTTTTTGCGGCGTTCCACCCTGGGCATGTTTTAGAAAGTTCCGTTGAAGAAAACATAGTCTTCATTTTTCGAGTTAAATATTTTGATAATGATGCCGTGATCTACTTTTTTGATGCAATGTCCGTTTCTCCCGAAACGATCCGGCCGTTGTTACGCAACCAGGTTGGAAATGATGCTTTCGAAATTTATTCCATCGAGCACGGAATTCCTCGATGTAAGAACGAAATTATGAGAGAATGTAATCCTCTTGAATTAAACCTTTGGAATCAGATCAGCTTTACGAAGGGCTGCTATATCGGTCAGGAAGTTATAGCGCGGCTTGATACGTATAAGAAAATTCAACGAATACTCTGCAGATTTCGAACTGACAGCCGACTTTTCCCCGGGACAGGTACCGCTTAGTATTGGCGGGGAAGGAGATCGGCACAGTACTGAACTTTGCCCACGACGACGATAACAAAAAGAGTTTCGTAGGACTTGCAGTGATCAGAAAAGAGCTCGCAATTCTTGGAGCAAGATATTCGCTCACCGACAACTCAATTTCAATCACAATTGAGCATATTTTTGGACGGAGTGAATAACCCGATGGAAACAATAACACTAGTTGCCGACGGGAAAAAAGAAAAGTACGAAGAATTGTTGCCCCAGCTTGAAGCCCTCATTGGCGATGAAAAGGATGTCATTGCAAATATGGCAAACGTCAGCGCTGCATTGAAGACGACGTTTGCGTTCTATTCGTGGGTTGGTTTCTATCGGATGGAAAAAGGAGATTTGGTTCTCGGACCGTTTCAAGGTAAAGTCGCATGTGTTCGCATCAAGGTTGGGAAGGGCGTTTGCGGAACAGCGGCGAAAGAGAAGAAAACGATTGTTGTTCCCGATGTCAACAAGTTTCCGGGACATATTGCCTGCGACCCGGAGTCCAAATCAGAAATTGTGGTTCCCATGATCTGCGACAGCAATATTTTTGGCGTTATTGATGTCGATAGTGATAGGCTGAATTCATTCGACGAAATAGATAAGGTTTATTTACAGAAGATTGCCCGAATCGTAGTGCGAAAATTTTATCACCATCATAATTAAGAGTAATTTGTGGCAAGACAAAAAGGGAAAATTCACCCTTTACGTGCATACAAAAATCCATTTTTTTTGAACAGCAAAGATGCACGAGCGATAAGAATTCTCTCTGAATTTTTGGAGCCGCTGAGCCGGTTCAATTACTATGGCGTTAAAGATATCATCGTTTTCTTCGGCTCGGCGCGTATACAATCTCCTGTCGCTGCGCGAAAGAAGTTGGCAGAGATTACGTCGAAGCAAAAAAAGAGAAAGAAGGCTGATTACAAACAAGCGGAGGAATACCGAAAAGCCAAAACCGCAGTCGAAATGTCGGCTTACTATCGAGATGCTGCTGACCTTGCTTTCATGCTGACGAAGTGGTCGCAGTCGTTGAAAGAAAAGGGACGTTTCGTCGTCTGCACCGGCGGAGGACCCGGGATTATGGAAGCGGCCAACAAGGGCGCTACGCTAGCAAAGGGAAGGTCAATTGGTCTAAACATAGGCTTGCCGCTCGAACAATATCCTAACAAATACATTTCGCCGGAATTGAATTTTGAGTTCCATTATTTTTTTATGCGGAAATACTGGTTTATGTACCTTGGAAAAGCCTTAGTGGCGTTCCCCGGCGGTTTCGGGACTTTAGATGAGCTGATGGAATTGCTGACTTTGCTCCAAACAAAAAAAATAAAGAAAAAGATGACCGTAATTCTTTATGGAAAAAAATTCTGGGAGCACACTTTAAATTTTTCTCACCTTAAAGAATCTGGAATGATCGGCGACAAAGACTTCGAGTTGTTTAAATTCGCGGACACACCCAGTGAAGCGTTCGAATTACTAAAAAATGGTTTGATCAAGAATTACCCTCATCGTCCAGTTTAAATTTTTATAGATGAAACAATACGATAAAAATGAGATAAATCGTTTTAAATCATTAATTTATCTTCTTGATGATGAAGATGATTCTATCTATTCGCTTGCAAAAGAACACCTGCTTTTAGCTGGAGAACGCGCTTTGCCTGTGTTAGAGGGGTATTTGCAAACGGATGACTCTCTTATGCAGCAACGTATCAGAGAAATTTATGAATTAATCTCTTTGAGCGCATTCAAAGATCAATTGCGATCATTTTGTGAAAAGCACAAGTCCAAACTCGATTTGGAAGAGGGGGCGTTTCTGATTTCGAAAAACGCTTTTCCCAGTGTCGATATGCATATTTATTCCGATCTATTGAATTTTTTTGCAGCTGAATTTCAATCGTGCTTGGATCCTTCCGACCTTCCTGAAGAGATCGCAGGAAAAATTGGCAATTACTTCTCGCATGAAAAAGGATTTTCAGGAAATGAAACTGACTATTATAATACCGACAACCATTACATCAATAAAGTCATTGAAACTAAACGGGGAGTTCCAATTACTCTCTCCGTCATCTACATGCTTGTTTTGCGCAGGCTAAATTTCCCAATTCAAGGGATTGGAATGCCGGGTCATTTTATCCTGAGGTATGAATTCGGGGCAAAGTCTATGTTTGCCGATCCATTCCATGGCGGGAGAATTCTCTCTGTTGATGATTGCAAAACTTCTTTGGCAAAATTGGGCTATCTCTTTAAGGATGAATATCTTGAACCAGTTACGGATAGGCAAATTCTTGAACGAATGCTTCGAAATCTAGTCTTGGTGTTCGAAAAACAAAATCAGTCGATAAAGATGGAGGCATTATTGCAGTGTATTGATATTCTGAATAGGAATGTTTAAATTTAAAGAAGGGGGGTGAATGGTTTCGACGGGGTAGAAGATTGTTAGGCATAAGCATACCGTGCTCTCCGAGTCGCACGATAATAAAACGGAACCAACTTAAGTGCAGACTACAACTACGCACTCGCTGCTTAATTAAAAATTAAGTGGCGCATCTTCATGATGCTCTACCTGGCTAGTGTCATGCAAGGTGTCGACTTCAGTCGGGCGTGCTAATATCAATGCTGGAGCGGTATTAGTGAATCTTTATACCAGATAGCTTTGAGCATGATGAGTTCATCCACCAGCTCATAGCGAAATTTCACGAGATGAACTGAGTATGGAGAAAGTCTAATGGTCATCACTTCGGACCGGGGTTCGAATCCCCGCACCTCCACTATATTCATTTCCAACAATATTTTACAGTGCAATGCAACAGCAGGATGGGCGCTGCATCGAGTTCATGAAAATGTCTGGAGCAGGCAACGACTTTGTCGTTTTGGACAATCGAAGCGGTATTGTCTCTGACCCGAAAACTTTTGCTTACCAAGTCTGCAATCGGCGTAATGGGATTGGGGCAGATGGCTTGTTGCTCTTGGAAACAAGCACTAAAGCTGATTTTTTAATGAAGTATTACAACTCAGACGGAAGCTACGGGGGAATGTGCGGTAACGGGGGGAGGTGCATAAGCCGGTATGCTTACGTCAAACAGATAGTAAATCGGCCGGAAATCAAATTTGAAGCGCTGGAGCACGTATACAGCGCCTCTATTTTGCGAGATGGAGTTAGATTAACAATGAGGGATCCTTCGGACTTTCGGATAGGCCAGGTGATCGTTATTTCTCGAACCCATATCCGCTTTCATTTTGTAAATTCCGGATCCCCTCATTGCGTTATTTTTTTCGATGAGAACAAAGATTTAGCTTCCACGTTCGAAGAAATCGATGTTTATAATATCGGGAAGGAAATCAGAAATCATAGCTATTTTATTCCTGAAGGTACAAACGTAAATTTTGCAGAACAGAAGGATGGAAGTAGTTTCTTTGTTAGAACATATGAGAGGGGAGTTGAAGCAGAAACTTTAGCTTGTGGCACCGGATCGGTTGCAGTTGCTTTGATTGCCAACCAAGTGAAAAAGTCGTTGTCTCCAGTAACACTGCATGTGAGAAGCGGAGAACTTCTAACTGTGAGTTTTGATAAGACAAGCGATGGCCGGCATCACGATGTCTCGCTAATCGGAAGCGCGCACATTGTTTTTAGTGGGAAAGTCAAATATCAGTTTTCTTCCCAATCTATTGTCGATATTGTTTAGTGCTCCCAACCTTCCTCATTCTTAACCCTCGTTCAGGCAGCGGGAAAAGCGAAAAACTAATTCCCCTCATTCGTGATCATTTCAGAGTGAATAATATCCCTTTCGATCTTCATGTGACAACATTTCCCGATGATGCTAGGAGAGTTGCCGCAGAAGTGATGAAGAGCTACCCTATAGTTGTCGCTGGTGGAGGAGACGGAACGGTTAATGAAGTAGTGAACGGAATAGCAGGATCAGATGGTATACTGGGAATCTTGCCTCTTGGATCCGGCAACGATTTTGCAAACGCTTTAAGCTATCCTAAAGAGTTTAAACAATATTTACAAGTATTGATCAAACAGCAAATTAGATTGATTGACTTAGGGTCGATTATAGTAATGAATTCTGACTCAGAGAAAAGAAGCAAATATTTTATTAATGCCGTTGGAATTGGCCTTGATGCAGAAGTAGCGAATGAGGCCGGAAAAATGCACAGGGTTCGAGGGTTAGCCAAGTACGCAATAGCAGCGATGAAAGTGCTATTTCGGTATAAGGCTGAATTTTCGGCGGTTATTGGTTCCGAATTTCAGAGCGAAGGAAAACATCTGTTGATTTCGATAGGCAACGGAAAAAGCTCTGGCGGAGGCTTCTATTTGACGCCACAAGCCTTGCTGGATGATGGGTTTCTCGACGTATGCATGGCTAAAAATCTCTCAATGCCTGAAATTTTAAAAATTTTTCCGTTTGTACTGATCGGGAAGCATGCAAATTTTAAAAAAATTGATATCAAACGTACAAAGAAGCTAGTGGTAAGAGCGCAGGCAAATTTGCCGGTGCATGTTGACGGCGAGATAATGGGATTAGACAATCGCGAAATTACTGTTGAGGTAATTCCTCGAGGAATCAAAATTCTAACGCCATAAGAGGGATTTACACATAGCTTATTATTGATATAATATGTGTTATGTAAAGTTAGACTTACGCGAAACCATGCAGGCGCTTTCGCTGATTCTAGTCCATTAGCCTCCCAATTGTGTCAAAGTAAGCGCTTTCTGCAAGCCCCCTCTTCAAGTCGATTTTGTCTCCGATTTTAATTTTGGAAGATGCGGTCACCTTACCTAAGATGGAAAAGTCGATCTTATTTTTTTTCACAGTCTTTTCGATGAAAGTTCGGTGTAAGGGATTTGCGGAAACCACTATTCTGCCCTGCTCCTCGCCGAAGAGAAGAAAGTCCAATCGTGCGTTGTTGGGCATTGGCAGTTTTATATCGCATCCGAGATTTCGATCTTCTCCGGTAATAACACATTCAATCAAAGAAACTGCAAGGCCGCCTTCAGAAACATCGTGAGCTGAGCTCACAACCCCTTTCTGAATCAGTTCTAAGCAGCAATCATGGAGCCGCTTCTCCTCATCAATATCGAAATATGGGGCATTGTCTCCTGTCTTGCCGTAGAATTCTTTTAGATACTCACTTCCATTGATGTCTCCCCGTAGAGTTCCAAGGAGGATTATGTCATTTCCCACTTTATTAAATGCACTTGTGGTAACGTGACGTTCACTCTCAATCAGTCCTACCATCCCGATCACAGGGGTTGGATAGATTGCTCCGAGCGGATTCTCATTGTAAAAACTTACATTTCCGCCTGTGACAGGAGTCTCGAATGTTCGGCATGCATGGGCGATGCCTTCGACGGCCTCTTTGAATTGCCAGTATGATTCCGGCTTGTAAGGATTTCCAAAGTTCAAGCAATTAGTGATTCCAATTGGTTTAGCGCCAGAACATACAACGTTTCTAGCAGCTTCAGCGACAGCTATTTCTGCCCCTATTTTTGGATTCAGATATACATACCGAGAATTGCAATCAGTCTTCATAGCAAGGAATTTGTCAGTTCCATCCACACGCACTACCGCGGCGTCGGAGCTTGGACCGACCCTTGTGCTTGTTCTTACCATTGAATCGTATTGTTCGAATACCCAACGCTTGCTGGCAATGTTTGGCAATGCGAGCAACTTCAGACAAGCTTCGCCTAAGTCAATAGGCTCCTTTAACGAGTCGAATTTTATAGGCATGAGATTAGCAATGTAGTCGGGTTTCTTCGATTCCCGATTGTACACCGGAGCACCTCCGCCTAAAACTAATACTTCTGCTGGGACACTAGCCTTTAGTTCCCCTTTTTTGAATATCCTCACAAGTCCGTCATTTGTTACTTCACCGATGACTACTGAGTGAAGATCCCACTTTTTAAAAATTGCGGTTACCTTCTCTTCGCATCCCTTTTTTACGGTAAGCAACATTCTCTCTTGAGACTCCGATAACATAATTTGATAAGCAGTCATGTCTTGTTCCCGCACAGGTACTTTATCAAGGTCGATGCGCATTCCCGATTTTCCCTTAGCGCTCATTTCTGTTGTTGAACAAGTAATTCCGGCAGCGCCCATATCTTGTATGCCCACAAGGAAGCCAGCCTTAATTACTTCAAGTGTTGCTTCTAAGAGTAATTTTTCAGTAAATGGATCTCCGACTTGAACTGATGGACGTTTGCTTTCGGACTTCTCTGAAATCTCCTCGGATGCGAACGTCGCCCCATGAATGCCGTCTTTTCCAGTGGATGATCCGACGATCATAACAGGATTGCCGGCCCCTTTCGATACTGCAGAGGCCATTTCCGAATGCTTCACGATTCCGACAGCCATCGCATTAACCAACGGGTTTCCCTGGTAACTTCTATCAAAATAAACTTCTCCTGCAACGGTCGGAACGCCGAAACTATTGCCGTAGTCTCCTATCCCCTTCACTACGCCTCGAAACAACTGCCTAGCTTGCTCATCCGTAATATCCCCAAATCGCAATGAATTAAGCGAAGCTATCGGCCGTGCTCCCATTGTAAAAATATCTCTCATAATTCCCCCCACGCCTGTGGCGGCTCCTTGGTACGGTTCAACTGCCGATGGATGATTGTGGCTCTCAATCTTGAAAGCCACAGCTAAACCGTCGCCTATATCAACGAGGCCGGCATTCTCTTCTCCGGCACTCACAAGGAGTCGCCCTCCTGAGCGCGGAAGGGTTTTTAGAAGCGCAATGGAATTCTTATAGCTGCAATGTTCGCTCCACATGACGCTGAAAATTCCAAGTTCAGTATAGGAAGGATTTCTCCCCAGTATTTTTAAAATCCAGCCAAATTCTTCTTCTGTAAGACCGTGCTGGATGGCCAAATTTTTTGTGACTTCTGGTTCTTGTTCGATGATATTTGACATAATTTTCTGATACCTTTACCCTATGATGAGAAGCAGTTTGCCTTTATCAACAACTTGTCCGTCGTGCACAAGTATTTTTTTTACTATTCCGTTTACCGCCGCCCGTATCTCGTTTTCCATTTTCATTGCTTCCAGGATAAGCAAGCCATCGCCAACCGTAATCCGTGTTCCCTCTTTGACTTCACACCGAACGACCATGCCTGACATCGGAGAGCGCAGTTCTACATTCGGGCGACGTTTTTGGGCTGCATTGGAGCGAAGGTTGGCCGCCTTATTCCTTGAACTCTCTACCTCTATCTTATATTTTTTTCCGTTAATTATAATGGTATAGATAAAACCATTTCTATTGATGATCGCTTGGTATGACCTGCCGTTCAAAAGAAGAGTATATCTCCCGGGAGAAATTTTCTGTAAGTCGGCCTGATATATATTTCCGTCCAGAGATATTGAACCGTCCCCCTCAAATGACCATCTGAACTGTCTGCTGCCCAAGTTGGAGATAACAGTTGCCATCCTTTATTCTTCTATGCGATTGTTTTTCCATCGACTGGAGGCCGAAGCTCGAGCTTTCATTGCTTGTTTCTCAGTACCAAGGACAGAATTATGTATCGATGCCGCAATAAATGAGGCGGCTAATTCTCTACTGTCATCCAGAGTTAATCGATTTGGACGAAAATATTTCTCGATGAACTCAACATCGTATTTTCCTTGCAAAAACATCGGATGTGAAACGACGAACGTGCAGAAAGGAATTGTTGTGGCGACGCCTGTGATGACATATTCCGAAAGCGCTCTGGCCATCCTTTGGAGGGCTTCGTCACGATCCGCCCCCCAAGCCACCAATTTCGCAAGTAAGGGATCATAGAAGTGCACAACGTTGGTTCCTTTCATCACGCCAGAATCATGCCTGATTCCATAACCTTCGCTCGGAGCATATTCTTCGATGGTCCCTACTGAGGGGAGAAAATTATCAAACGGATCTTCCGCGCAAATGCGACATTCTATTGCATGACCTCGTGGAACTACCTCATTTTGTCGAAGTGATAACTTTTCGCCCTGTGCAATTCTGATTTGTGCTTTTACCAAGTCGATGCCATAGACCAACTCTGTGACAGGATGTTCAACTTGAAGTCGGGTGTTCATCTCTAGGAAATAAAAAGCATTAGTTGAATCCACTATAAACTCGACTGTGCCTGCATTTACATAACCGGACTCTCGAGATACATTTATCGCAGCCTTTCCCATTTCAGCTCTCAGCTCTTCCGGTAATTGAGAACTCGGACACTCTTCCACAACTTTTTGATGTCTCCTCTGAATGGAACATTCTCTTTCGCCCAAAAATATCACACTACCGTGGATATCCGCCAGAATTTGAATTTCAATGTGTCTGGGGTTTAACAGATACTTTTCAATAAAAATGTCCGGACTTCCAAAAGCCTTTAGGGATTCTGACTGTGCTTGCTGCAGTGCCTGTTCGAGGGTTTCTTCTCCGTCAACCTTTCTCATCCCTTTTCCCCCTCCTCCGTGTACCGCCTTGAGCATTACTGGATATCCTATTTCTTTTGCAGCTTTAAGTGCCTCCCCATTAGCTCTTATCGCAAATGTAGTTCCAGGGTCCTATCGGAACGTTTGCCTTTCTCATCAATTCACGTGCTGACGTCTTCCCTCCCAGGGTCTTCATCACAGAAGCCGGCGGACCGACGAAGGTCATTCCCCTTGATA
>CAWJKX010000227.1:0-18513 GCA_963843065.1 uncultured Bacteroidota bacterium | reverse complement strand
TAAATACGCGCAGGCGTTTATCGTGATGCCGGGGGGATTCGGGACTCTTGATGAAATGTTCGAATCCATTACGCTGGTCCAGACAAAAAAGGTGAGCAGGTTTCCAATCGTGCTTATGGGTAAAGAATACTGGAGCGGATTGTTCGATTGGGTGAAAACGAAAATGCTCGCCGAAGGAAATATTTCTAAAGAAGACTTAGACTTATTTTCGATAACGGATGACCCTAAAGTCTCCGCGCAAATCGTAGCTGATTTTTACAAAGGGACGGAGCACGCACCAAACTTTTAGAGATTGAAATGGAAAAAGCAAAAGTCGCCGACATACTAGACCAAATTGGAACTCTGCTCGAGTTAAAGGGAGAGAACCCGTTTAAATGCCGTGCGGACCATAATGCTGCCCGTGCGATTGAAGGAACCACGGCTGATCTGGATACGCTTGTCCGTTCGGGGGGACATTCGGAACATAAAGGGAATCGGTGAGGCAATTGCAGAAAAAATTGCAGACCTCGTCACGACGGAGAAATCAATCTATTATGAAGAATTGAAAGCTTCCCTGCCGGAAGGATTGATGGCCATGTTGCGCATTTCAGGTGTGGGCCCAAAAAAAGTTAAACTCCTATACGAAAAACTGAAAATAAAATCCGTTGAAGAACTTGAAGCAGCATGCAAAGCCGGCAAGCTCGAGAAGGTTGATGGATTCGGGAAAAAGACGGAAGAAAACATATTGGCGGGGATCGCGGCGTTGAGGAAACACAGTTCCAAATTCTTATACTCCGTAGCGGAAAAAGATGCTCAAAATATTTATGGCGTAATCCTGAAACAAAAGGGGATTATTCGCGCAGAAATCGCCGGCAGCCTGCGTCGAAAGAAAGAGGTCATCGGCGACATCGACATCGTTGCCAGCGCAAAAGCGCCGGCGGTTCCCGGCATCATGAAGGCGTTTACTTCTCATCCCGAAGTTGAGCACATTACCGGCCAGGGTGAGACAAAATCGAGCGTCGTTCTCAAATCCGGCATTAACTGCGACCTGCGCGTTGTCAATGATTCTGAATTCCCCTTTGCTCTTAATTATTTTACCGGCAGCAAAGACCATAATGTCCGCCTGCGGACAATCGCAAAAAAATTTAACCTGAGTTTGAACGAGTATGGTTTCTCGAAGCTTGGGGCGGAAGAAAAAAGGGGAAAAGCAAAAACAACTGTGCCATGCAAAGACGAACAGGGCATCTACAAAGCACTCGGCCTTGAATATACGCCGCCGGAGCTGCGCGAAGATTTCGGAGAAATTGAGGCCGCAGAAAAGAACAAACTTCCTCATCTTGTTTCGTATGAGGATATTCGGGGAACGTTCCATTGCCATACAAATTACAGCGATGGGATAAACACACTTTTGGAGATGGCGGAAGCTGCTCAAAAATTAGGATGGGAATATCTCGGCATCGCAGACCATAGCAAAATTGCTGTCTATGCCAACGGTTTGACCGAAGAACGGGTAAAAAAGCAGCAGAAAGAAATTAATACTTTGAATCAAAAGTGGCCGAACTTCCGTATCTTTAGTGGAACGGAAGTCGATATTCTGCCAACAGGCGCACTCGACTTCAACGACAAAATTCTTTCGACGTTCGATTATGTCGTCGCTTCCGTACACAGCAGCTTCAAGATGACGGAAGCCGAGATGACGAAACGAATATTGAAGGCAATAAAGAACAAATATGTGACAGTCCTGGGACACCCGACGGGGCGATTGTTGCTGCAACGCGATGCTTATCCTCTCAACCAGACAGCAATTATTGATGCCGCCGCTGAGTATGGAAAGGGCATTGAAATTAACGCGCATCCTTCCCGATTGGACCTCGACTGGCGGATGTGCAAGTATGCGAAAGAGAAAGGCGTCAAAATATCAATCAATCCTGACGCACATGTTGTCGACGGATTGCACGACGTGCGGTACGGCGTCGGCATTGCGCGAAAGGGATGGCTGGAGAAAAATGACGTCCTTAACACGATGGGCTTGCACCAAATCCAAAAATATTTTGCATCTTTCAAACGGTAATCTGTAAAGGAGAACCACATGAGCGCGCATCGACGGCCGTACCTTGGCGCAATAATTTTAATTACCCTCGGAATATTATTCATGCTTAACAATCTTGGTGTCGCAGATTTTGGCACCATCATATCCACCTATTGGCCTCTCATCCTTATCCTTATTGGTGTCCGGATTTTTTTCCGGTATGGGCGGAGTTCGACTCAATCCTCAGCATCCGCCTCCGCCTCTATAAGCACCGGGGCGACACAGGAGTTGAATGCCTCAATGATCAACAACTCAAATGTCTTCGGCGATGTCGACCTCAAGATCAATTCGAAGGAATTCCGCGGCGGCTCAATTTCGAATACGTTTGGGGATATGAATATTGACCTTTCAGAAATTGCGTTAGCGGAAGGTGAACAACTTCTCAAATTGGATGGGGTCTTCGGCGACTTGCACGTGTTGGTTCCGAAGGATATCGAGATAGCGGCCACAACTCATTCGGTTTTTGGGGATGTTAGAGTCCTGGGAAATATAAAAAGCGGGTTCGGCCAGGACATTTCTTATTCATCTCCAAATTATTCCGCGGCATCCAAGAAACTTCGTATCGTTTCGCACCAAGTATTCGGCGATGTGAAGGTATGGTAACCGGTTGGAGGCCGGCAATGGAGCGATGAACTTTGCGCGACTGAAAAAGCCACGGCGCACGGAATAGTTGCTTTTTGATGAAACAAATGTTAGCCTTCGCAATGACAAACCGAAGAAACGGTATGTCTAATTCTTGTCAATTGGCGTCTGCTCCGAACAGGGGCGCTTCTATTTTCGCTTTACTCAAGTATTAACGGGACAATAGCAATGAGTATCTTCAGCGACCTTGGAATTCCGTCGAGAACTATTTCCTACTGTGTAGTGCACCAAACAAGCCCGGCAGCGGACTTGACCGATTCTCAAAAAGGGCTCAGTGAATCTTTGGGGAAGGTGAAGTATCATGAGGAATTGAAAGCGTCCCTTCTCAATACTCTTGTGGAGGCAGCAGCGATCCGCGATGCGTTTCAATCGTCGCTCCTTGAGGCACGCAGTAAAACTGCGCAGGTTGCGCAAGGAAGCCTCAACCAATATCTGTCGACTCCGATCAAATCTGATAACGCCGATGTACAAAGAATTATCAAGGAAGGTCTCGAAAAAGTACTCTGACCAAATCCTTCCTACAATCAATATTGGAATCGAAATTGCATGGATATCCCACATTCTTCCTGACTCAAAAATTGTCAACTCTCAAACAAAATTGTCCGTCCTTGTACGAAGGATGCTTTCAGGGGGGAAACGGAGTTTGAAGCATTTAGGCTTTACCCGGGGAAAAACTCCCTCCAATATTTTCGAAACGGTGTATCTCCTGGAAACGGGAATCAACCTCGACGTACTGGAGTTCATCTTTCGCAAAAGCACGGCTGCGGGAGATATATGGCAGTTTGCCGAAAACACTTGGACCGGAATATATAACGTGCTCGCGACTGTCGGAACGACGGAACAGAGGGGAAATTCATGGGAGGCAGCTCTTTATCCGCAAACGACGGGGATTAAAAGCTCAGAGTTTATCACGGAATTGGAAAAGATATTTGACCGGTTATCCAAAGAATTTAACCTCCACCAGTTATCGTTATGGCAAAATAAATTCCCATTCCGCGAAGACAATAATTTTACGGCCCGCATCATGATGATACCGGATCAAAAATTGCTTTTTGAAATTATCAAGTGGCTGGGGTCGATAGAAAATGAAAGTATAAAGAGGGCGTTGACGGTCGATGCTGCCCTTATCATGAAGGAGATTATTTAACAGGCATGGAAAGGAATCGGCAGGGAAGTGAATCGAATCAATTAAAAACTAGACGCGCGCAAAAAATAGAATCATTGCTTCACAAACAGTATCCTTCCGCTTCTGTTGCACTCCGTCATGCGAACCCGCTTCAACTCTTAATCTCTGTGATTCTTTCAGCCCAATGCACCGATGCGCGAGTCAATATGGTGACGCCGTCCCTTTTCACAAAATACCAGACAGCCGCCGCTCTCGCTCATGCCAATCCTTCCGAGCTTGAACACGAGATCCATTCGACAGGATTTTTTCGTAACAAGGCGAAGAATATTATCAACTGCTGCAAGGCGCTTATCGAAAGACATGACGGTGAAGTTCCGTCATCAATGGATGAACTCATTCAGCTTCCGGGCGTCGGACGTAAAACCGCAAATTGTGTGCTCAGCGGAGCGTTTAACATTACTTCGGGAATAGTTGTTGACACACACGTTGCGCGTTTATCAAAACGGCTTGGACTGACCAGAAATTCAGATCCAGGGAAAATCGAATCGGACTTATGCGAAGTAATTGAGCACAAAGACTGGATTCATTTTGGGAATGCGCTCATCCAGCATGGAAGAAAAATATGCAGTGCGCGAAAACCGCAATGCAGTATATGTCCTCTCAAGGCTGTGTGCCCATCGTCGGAGGCCTAAAGCGCGGGGAAGTTTTCAGATTTTTGAAACATCGTCATAGAGACGAAGAACGCATGTTTTGCAGAAATACATGACTTTCGAGTCGCCGATTTCCCTTTCGACAAGCTGTTGTCGTTGAAACGTCCTCTTACAAATCGCGCACGGTTCAATATTGTTCTGAAGCAGGGGCTTGGTCCACCTCATGATGAATCCGTAGCCATAAAATATTATAGCGATGAGCATCAGAAGGAATAAGACGGCCAAAATTGATAATGTCATAGAAAATTCCTTTTATGAATTGATAAAAGGTAGTAACAACTCTCCCGAAAATCAAAAAAGAAAGGCTGGTTGAATGGACCGATCCAGTACTCTTGCACTGTTATACGAATATACAAAAAGTGAAAGCCTGCGGAAGCATGCATTAGCGGTTGAAACTGCGATGCGCGCCTACGCGAAGAAATTTTCCGCCGATGAAGAAGCATGGGGAATCACAGGGTTGATTCATGATTTCGATTACGAAATGTATCCTCAGGCACCGGACCATCCGGTGAAAGGCTCGGAAATCCTGAACGCGAAAGGTTATTCCGACGAAATCCGCACCGCAATACTCGGACACGCCTCCTATTCAGGAGTACCGCGAGAATCGCTGATGGCGAAAGGTTTGTTTGCCTGCGATGAATTATGCGGCTTCATTGTCGCATGTACCCTGGTACGGCCGAATAAAACAATCGAGGGCCTTGAAGTCAGCTCGGTCAAGAAAAAATTGAAAGACAAAGCTTTTGCACGAAGCGTCAACAGGGGGGAGATCGTTCAAAGCGCGATAGAACTTGGCGTTCCGCTGGAGGAACACATTCAATTCGTCATCGATGCCTTAAAGGCGAATGCGTCCGGGCTCGGGTTGTGACCGATTTGAACCTTCCTGATGCAATTTGTGTTACACTATAAACAATACATTTCTCAGCAAGGTTATTACACTTTTGAACGCAATAGAGACAACATTACGCCAGGCGGTGTACCATAAAACGCTATTGGAGATGGTGGGCAACACTCCGCTGGTCAAAATGAACCGCATCGGATCAGAGCTTGACCGCGTTGAGATTTACGGCAAGGCCGAATGGTACAATCCCAGCGGTTCTGTCAAAGACCGTGCTGCCCTCAACATGATACGCCAGGGAGAAGTGTCGGGTCTGCTCACGCATGAGAAAACGATTCTCGATGCGACAAGCGGGAATACGGGCATCGCATTGGCGATGTTCGGAGCAGCACTCGGCTACCGGGTTCACATTTATATGCCGTCAAATGCATCTGAAGAAAGAAAGAAATTGATCGCCGCATTCGGAGCAGAGCTCACTCTTACGAACCCGTTGGAAGGGACCGACGGTGCACAACGAGAAGTCAAAAAAATAGTAGGCGAGAATCCGGGAAAGTACTTTTATTCCGACCAGTACAACAACGCTGCAAACTGGGAAGCCCACTACAATGGAACGGCGGAAGAGATTATCCGCCAGACAAACGGCACAGTTACTCATTTCGTTGCAGGATTGGGAACAAGCGGTACATTTGTCGGGACGTCCCGGCGGCTGAAGGAATTCCGAGCCGAGATTCAGTGCATTTCGGTGCAGCCCGATTCGCCCCTTCACGGCCTCGAAGGGCTCAAACATATGCAATCGGCAATCGTGCCCGGTATCTATGACCCGTCGATTGCCGATGACGCTGTCGAGGTTTCGACTGAAGAATCACACGCAATGATGAAAAGACTGGCCCGAGAAGAGGGATTATTTCTTGGAATCTCTTCCGGCGCGAACCTTGCGGCTGCGTTGAAGATTGCCAAGACGATTTCCACGGGTGTTGTGGTCACAGTGCTTTGCGACGACGGTTCGAGATACGTAAGCGAACGTATTTGGGAGGAGCGTGCTTAAGCTTTCGAAAGCCGCATTCGATTCAATTCGAAAACACGGCGAACAAGCCTTCCCCCATGAATGCTGCGGAGTGCTATTCGGCAGGATTGACGGTGAGCAAAGAGTCGTCGGTGAAGTTTTTATTATTGAAAATCAATTCGAGGAGGCAGAACGATACCACCGGTTTCTTATTACGCCCGATAACTATAGAGATGCAGAAAAAGCTGCCCGTGCAAAAAGAGTCGACATTATCGGATTCTATCATTCGCATCCTGATTCACCATCGATTGCTTCGAAATACGACCTTGACCATGCATTCCCATGGTTTTCGTATGTCATCGTCTCAATCATGAAAAATGAATATCACGACATCCATTCATGGGTTATGGAAAACGATCGAAGCAAATTCAACGAAGAGAACGTTGTCATCGAATAAATATTAATCACAAAAGGAACAATAATGTCCGTTCAAATACTAATTCCAACGCCACTGAGACAGTTTACAAATAATCATGAGTCGGTGGCTGTTGAAGGACGTTCTGCTGGAGAGGCGCTGAAGAATTTGTGTGCCGCGTATTCACCACTTCAAAAACATCTCTATTCGGACGATGGAAAGCTTCGAAGTTTTGTGAATGTCTACGTCAATGATGAAGACATCCGCTACCTACAAAAGGAATCCACGCCGATTTCGGAAAAGGATATTCTCAGTATCATTCCTTCTATTGCTGGAGGAACTGTTTAAATGGCGAACGTCGAATTGTCGGGAGAAGAGATACGCCGCTACGGCAGGCATTTGATAATGCCGGAAGTCGGAATGGACGGCCAGAAGAAGTTGAAAGCGGCCAGTGTTCTATTGATCGGTGCCGGTGGACTTGGCTCGCCTCTTGGGTTGTACCTTGCGGCAGCCGGAGTAGGGAGAATCGGCATCGTCGATTTTGACGTCGTCGATTATTCAAATTTACAGCGGCAAGTCCTGCACTCTACAAAAGATGTCGGACGGCCCAAGCTTGCATCGGCAAAAGAACGGCTTGAAGGTATTAATCCATTCGTGAAAATCGAAACTCATGAAATGCATCTCAGTTCGGAAAATGCATTGGCTTTGTTTGCGGACTACGACATCGTCGTCGATGGAACGGATAATTTTCCGACCCGCTACCTTGTTAACGATGCCTGTGTCATTACGGGCAAACCGAATGTCTACGGAAGCATTTTCCGGTTCGAGGGGCAAGTATCTGTTTTTGCGACCAACGACGGCCCATGCTATCGATGCTTATACCCCGAGCCGCCGCCACCGGGGCTGGTTCCAAGCTGCGCAGAAGGAGGCGTGCTGGGAATTTTGCCCGGAATTATCGGCACAATTCAAGCGAATGAAACGGTGAAGCTTATTATTGGAAAAGGGGAGCCTTTGATTGGACGGCTGCTGCTCTTCGACGCGCTGAAAACGAAATTCAGAGAACTCAAGCTTCGGAAAAATCCCGATTGCCCTGTGTGCGGCCAGCATCGCACAATAACGTCGCTCATCGACTATGAAGCATTTTGCGGTGTCCAGGCCGGCTGGGATTCTTTCACAAGGGAAGAGCAATACGAAATCACTGTTAATGAGTTAAAGAAACGGCTCGACAATAAAGACGACCTTTTCATCCTCGATGTGCGCGAGCCGCAGGAATATCAGATTTGCAACCTTAACGGCTACTTGATTCCATTAAAAGAACTGCCAAAAAGAATCAACGAGCTGGATACGGCAAAAGAGATTATCGTCCATTGCAAGGTTGGCGGAAGAAGCCGGCAAGCGGTCGAATTTATGAAGCAATCCGGATTCCGAAAGGTAAAGAACCTCGTTGGGGGAATCGATGAGTGGGCAGAAATCATCGACCCGGCCATGCCGCGGTACTAGGCCAATCCCGGTAAATAATTTTGTATTTAACCGCCAAGGCACCAAAGTTATGAGTATAAAGAAGAACAATACCCTTGGCGTTCTCCGCGCCTTGGCGGTTAAAAAAAATGCAGAATTATTTACTTGAAACAGACCTACTAATGAAAAATATCAAAAGGTCAATCATCCAAGTATAAATACGTAGCAGGAATGATTACAACCGCTCGAACCTTGCCTGGAAAAACCGCAAGTATTTCGGTTCATAAACCATTTTCATCCCTTTGATCTTCTCACGCTGCTCGAACACTGTCTCTACTGATTCCGCAGTCACGTCGCAATGCGCTTGCGTGTACACGCGGCGCGGGAATGTGAGACGCACCAACTCAAGCTTAGGATAGTAATGGTCGCCGGTTTCTTTTTTTCGCCCCGCCGAAACGATACCGCGCTCCATCGAACGAATACCGGAATCCATATACAGTTCCGCGGCGAGAGTCTGCGCGGGGAATTCTATCTGGGGAATATGGGGGAGAAATCTTTTCGCGTCAAGAAAAATTGCGTGGCCGCCGATCGGCACGACAATCGGAACACCGATGCTTTGAAGTTTCTCGCCGACGTATTCAATCTGGCCGATCCGTGCTTTGATGTGCGATTCCTGAACGGCTTCTTCGATCCCGCGTGCCATAGCCTCCATATCGCGCCCTGCCATGCCTCCGTACGTGTGCAGCCCCTCATAGACGACAACCATATTGCGCGCTTCCTCGAATACGGCGTAATCGTTTAGGGCGAGAAATCCGCCGATGTTGACGAGCAAGTCTTTTTTGCCGCTCATCGTCGCACCGTCGGTGTACGAGCACATTTCTTTCAAAATGTCCGCGATTGATTTATTTTCGTATCCCTTCTCGCGTACCTTGATGAAGTATGCATTCTCCACTGCGCGGGTGGCATCGAAAATAGCTTTAATGTTGAATTTAGCCGTCAATGCGCGGACTCGACGCAAATTATCCATCGATATCGGCTGGCCGCCGGCCATGTTCACTGTCGCCGCAACAGCGACATACGGAATCTTTTTCTCTCCGACTTTTTTGATGATGTCTTCCAGTTTTTGCAGGTCAATATTTCCCTTGAAGGGATGCGTGCTTTGCGAATCGTGTGCTTCATCAACGATGACGTCGACGAATGTGGCGCCTGCTAATTCCTGATGAAGCCGCGTTGTCGTGAAGTACATGTTGCCCGGCACGAAATCTCCCGGCTTGATAAGTAATTTCGAAATGATATGTTCCGCCCCGCGCCCTTGATGCGTCGGCACGAGGTGCTTGTAACCGTAATACTTCTGGACGTTTTCTTCCAGGTGATAATAATTTTTGCTTCCGGCATACGCCTCGTCTCCCAGCATCATACCGGCCCACTGGTAATCGCTCATCGCGTTGGTTCCGCTATCGGTCAGCAAATCGATGTACACATCTTCCGATTTAAGAAGAAAAGTATTATAGCCTGCTTCCCGGATTGCTGCAAGCCGTTCTTCGCGGGTAGTCATTTTCAACGGCTCAACGACTTTGATTTTAAAAGGCTCTGCCCATGATCGGCGTACTAATTTTCCCATATATGCTCCAAATTCAGTTCGTTGACTTTAGAAATTGATTTTGCTATCATAACTTAAACGTATCAATATACTGATTCCCCGTCCGATGTTCAACGCCATCTCTTCGGCGATAAAACGACTTCAATGATCAACCCGACTATCCTCCAAAAAATATCTCAGATTGCCGGTAAAAATAATTATCTCGATTCTCAAGAAGACAGGATCTCGTATTCGTATGACGGCACACCGTTGTTCCACGCCCTTCCCGACGCGATTGTCATCCCACAAACGAAAGAACAAATAGCGGCCATTCTCGCTCTGGCGAACGAAGAACATTTTGCGGTCGTTCCCCGCGGTTCCGGTTCGGGGCTCAGCGGGGGATCTATTCCGGTGGAAAATTCAATCGTGCTGCTCATGTCCCATTGGAACAAGATTCTGGAAGTCGACGCAGAGAATCTCACCGTCCTCGTTGAGCCGGGCGTTATCACTGCCGATATCCATGCTGAGGTGGAACAATTGGGTCTGTTCTATCCGCCTGATCCGGGAAGCATGAATATTTGCACTATAGGCGGGAACGTCGCAGAAAATGCCGGCGGTTTGCGTGGACTGAAATATGGCGTAACGAAAAATTATGTTCTGGGACTTGAGACAGTTCTTCCAAACGGTGAAATAATATTTTCGGGGGGAAAAGTCGTCAAGGATGTGGCGGGCTATAACTTAAAAGATTTTTTCGTCGGTTCAGAAGGAACGCTTGGCGTTTTTACAAAAATTTTGCTGAAGCTCATTCCTAAGCCTGAAACTAGCAAAACAATGCTGGCGTATTTTCAGACTCGAAATGACGCTGCCGAAGCGGTCTCCGCAATAATTGCCGCGCATATCATCCCCGCTACGATCGAATTTTTGGATCAGACGACAATCAAGTGCGTGGAAGAATATGCACATCTTGGTTTGCCGACATCCATTGCTTCATTGCTGTTAATCGAGGTCGACGGCCGCTCGGTCATCGTAGAAGAAGATGCGGCCAGAGTGGCCGATCTATGTAAACGTCATAAATGCATTGCGATCAACGTCGCTCATACTGAAGCTGATGCCATTCGCCTGAAAACGGCCCGCCGAGCGGCTTTTTCAGCTCTGGCGCGTGTACGACCGACGACAATCTTGGAAGATGTTACTGTGCCGCGAAGCGAAATTGCCTCGATGCTCGAGCGAATCGAATCCATTGCAAAGAGCTATAATGTTATGTTCGGCATTTTCGGGCATGCAGGAGATGGCAACCTTCATCCCACGTGCCTGACCGACGAACGAGACAACGATGAGATTCATCGGGCGGAATCGGCGTTCGAGGCAATCTTCAACGAGTCGATCAAATTGGGGGGAACGATCACAGGAGAGCACGGCACAGGTTTATCAAAGAAAAAGTTCCTTGCTAGCCTAGCCGGAATCCCAGCTGTCGGAATGATGCAATCAATAAAATCTTCAATTGATCCGAATGCCGTACTGAATCCCGGAAAAATCTTTTCGATTAAACCCAAATGCGAGGGGAACCTACCACGAAACAAAGACCAAATTAAGAAATTTGAAGAGCTTGGCGCATGGACATAAGCCGCGGCAAAAACATAAGGATACATAGCGATACCAAATGATAAGAGCGCAGCGATGGTAAACACCAAGTCCGGGTTCTTCGGCGTCGATGTACCCAGCTATGATTTTATCACGAACTGCATGCATTGCGGGTTGTGCCTGCCGACCTGTCCCACATTCGCACTGACCGGTCTGGAAAAGTCTTCGCCGCGCGGGCGTATCCGGTTGATAAAAGCCGTTGCCGACGGCGATATGGAAATTACAGACGGCTTTGTTGATGAAATGAATTTCTGCCTCGATTGCCAGGCATGCGAAACTGCTTGCCCAGCGGGAGTCAAGTACGGATCACTCGTTGAAGCTGCGCGGTCTCAAATCTACAAGCAGGGGAGAAATTCCTGGCTGGAGAAATCACTAAAAATGTTTTTCTTTGGATATGTGCTTATATCGAAAAGAAAATTGAAGTTTCTGGCCAAAGTCCTCCGTTTCTATCAACAATCCGGATTGGAAACATTCCTGACCAAGACAGGTATCCTAAATTTCTTTATGCCGAAGATGGGAAAGCTTCAATATCTCTCCCCCCGAATCGATAAAAACTTCTTCGATGAATCATTTTCCGAAATTATTAGGCCGGCATGCGAAGTGAAACATCGCGTTGCATTTCTTTCAGGCTGCATCATGAACGTTGCATTTGCTGAGGTGAACCGCGACACTGTGGAAGTCCTCCTGCACAACGGCTGCGAAGTTATTGTCCCGAAATTGCAGGAATGCTGCGGGTCGTTGCAGGCCCACAACGGCGATTTCGATTCGGCAAGAACACTTGCGCGCCATAACATTGATATTTTTTCGCGCTTTGAGTTTGAAGCAATTATCATGAACTCCGCCGGATGCGGTGCGTTCATGAAAGAATATGTGCACTATCTTGCTGATGACCGTCAATATGCTGAAAAGGCGAAGCTCCTTTCCGCCAAGGTCAAGGACCTGACCGAATTCTTATTGGCCATCGATTTCAAAAAACCTTCACGCCCTATGGATGTGCGCGTTGCGTACCACGATGCGTGTCATCTGGCGCATGCTCAACACATCACCGCAGAACCCCGTGCCATATTGAACTCAATGCCAGGAATTAACCTCGTTGAGCTTCCCGAAGCTGCATGGTGTTGCGGCAGCGCCGGTATTTACAATCTCCTCCGGTACGACGATTCGATGAAATTGTTAGAACGAAAAATGCAGAATGTGAGAAAGACAAATGCGGATATTATTGTAGCAAACAACCCCGGTTGTCTGTCGCAAATAAAATATGGCTGCAATCTCTACCATGTTGGGGGCGACGTCATACACCTTGCAACCCTATTAAAAAGGGCTTATGCAGAATAGAATCTTGTATAAAAACAAAATTGTACGGATATCGCCAAAGAATGTTGACAGGTAGGATCGATTTAGATGAGAACGTTAATTTTTTTTACCATAGAATTGCTAATATCTACTTTTTCATCAATTGAGGGTTCATCCGTGGGAGAAGCAGGGGATTGGTTCTGAGCATTTTCGCGAGGATGATGCTGCCCCTGTTGAAATGATTGTGCGTATTGATCGATGCCCCGAAGAGCTGCAGCTTTTTCTGATTCGAGCGCCTTCTTCATTTTTGCAGGGAATTCATCTTTTTTGAATGTGGAAATTTCCTCCACGATAGGTTTGAAAATAAGAGGAGAAAGGCCATGAATACGCAAAGTCTCTACCCTTCAAAAGTTGCCTAAATATAGTATCGGCAAAAAATGAAAGATCATTAGTTTCGCGAACCTTATTATGAAAAAATTCTGGCGTTTCGTGGAGAATATCGCCAGCGCTATGTGTGCCGCTGGCCAAGCTGCCCCAACCGATGCTTTCTCACCAACATCTTCTGGAAGTGAGTAGTGGGGTCTTTTGCTTTTAATGGTCTCTTAAGGAAGGAGTTCACCCTGAGCGAAGCCGCGACGCTCTCCTTCGACGCGCTCCGCTTGCTCAGGATGAGCCGTCGCGGCGAAGTCGAAGGGTTACGGTGTGCTTGGCATCCTTCACTCCGTAAATCCACTTCAAAAGACCCCACTACCTGGAAGTGTTTCCTTTTGACTCCAAAGAAAAAAATATATACATTTATTCATGTGTAAATTCTAGAAAGTGGATTGTGAAGAACCACTTGTTACATGGCTAGTTACTCTTGAAGTCGGAAAGAGGGTGTAAGGTGGGTGCTGATGTTTGAATTTGCTCCGAAATGAAGCCAAAGTGGCGGAAGTGGTAGACGCGCTGGACTCAAAATCCAGTCTGGCTTACCCCAGGTGAGGGTTCGAGTCCCTCCTTTGGTACGAATGCCATCCGACGAGATATCGAGGTGGTCTTGTTGGATTTGGACAAAAGATGCTATTATAAATACGGAGGTCGTGCATCAAATTTCTACGATGTAGGTTTATGAAATCTATCATTGTTTCCTTTGAGACTGACTTCCGAAATACATTTTCCGCTTCTCGCTTTTGCTCTTTTTCTTCTTTCAGTTTTTTCCGGAGCAGCAAGAGCGCAAATTCTTACTCCCATTGCTCCCGCTTTTGACGAGCACCGAATAATCCAGCCTGATACCTCGCTTCAACTCTCACACGATATCATCATTCCTAACTCTGAGTCAGTCTATTTGGATTCCATGAAACTCAATAAACTCACGGATTATTCGATTGAATATTCCACGGGCAAAGTACATATTATGCTTAGGCAAAGAATGGATTTTAGGTTGCATAAATATGTTATCTCTATATTTTACAATTTTTTACCATTTTCATTTCAAACATTTTATCGACACAAAAATTATACAGTTCACCATGATTCAATTACCAATCGAACGACCACAATTGTAAATACAAACTCTGCATCAGGTCCTTTCGACAACATTTTCGGCAATGAGCTTCAAAAAAGTGGAAGTATTTTTCGTGGATTTACAGTGGGAACGAATAGCAATTTAACGCTTAATTCAGGGTTCCGCCTTCAATTTTCCGGTAAACTGTCATCAGATGTTGAAATCCAGGCGGCTTTGACTGATGAAAACACGCCTCTTCAACCCGAAGGAAATACTCAGACGATTCAGGAATTAGACAACGTTTTCGTGCAAATTAAGAGTGCGAATTACTCTGCGACATTAGGCGATTTTTATTTTGATATGTCCGATGGGGAATTTGGCAAATTGAGTCGTAAGCTTGAAGGAGCAGAAGGAACAGCAAACTTCTCTTCGGGGAGTCTTTCCGGAGCAGTGACTGTAACCGGCGCAACGTCGCGCGGTAAGTTCAACACGAATCAGTTCCCCGGGATTGATGGTGTGCAAGGGCCTTACCAGCTTTATGGCAAAAATAACGAGAATAACATCGTTGTCATTGCAGGGACAGAGAAAGTCTACATTGACGGAGTGCAGATGGTAAGAGGAGAAGCTAATGATTATGCAATTGATTATTCAAGCAGCCAAATTACCTTTTCTTCAAAGAGGTTAATAACCAGTGTCTCACGTATTGTCGTGGACTTTCAATACAGCGATCAATCATATACGAGAAATTTTTTCGCAGTCGAGGCAGATGCTAAGACCTTTTCCGATGCAATGAAGTTTTCCATAATGTATGCCCAGGAAGGGGACGACCCGAACGCGCCGATTGACATTTCATTGAGCGATAGCGACAAAACGGCGCTTGCACAAAGCGGGGGCAAGCTGGCCACGCGGTCGGGGGTAGACTCGGTCGGAGTTGATTCTTTGAATATCGGGAATGGGCAATATGCCGCAGTCGACACTGCCGTGCAGGGGACAACAATAAGGATTTATGAGTACGCACCGGGAACATACCAAGCTCAGTTTAATGTAACGTTTTCATTCGTCGGATCGGGAGCAGGGGACTATGCCAATGTGCTATTGGGAGATTACCGATACGTCGGGCCGCACAACGGTAATTACTCACCTATCATTATCCTGCCGGCCCCGCAGCTTCAACAAATTGCCGACGTAAATACTTCCATCCATCTTATGAAGGATTTGTCAGTGAGCGGGGAATTTGCCGCCAGCAACCTCAACCCGAATAGGTTCGCTGCCAATGATGAAATTACCGGAGACGCCACTAAATTCTCCGCAAATTTTGCTCCGGCCAATGTTAAAGTAGGCGGCGCTAATATAGGTTCATTTAATCTTTCTCTTTCCGACAGGTACACTAACAAAAATTTCTCGCCCCTCGACCGCATCGACGATGTGGAGTTCGGAAGGGAATGGAGCATCGACAGCACCGTCACAATTCAACCTTCATCCGAAGAAATCCGGCAAGCGGACCTCACGTACAATCCTATCCGGGCGCTTTCTCTCGGAGGGTCGATTGGATCAAACGACATGGGATCACAGTTCTCGGCAAATCGGAAAGTGGGCTTCGTCCGGCTCGCCGACGACTCATTGCCGAAAATTGATTACACCATTGAGCAAATTAAAAGTTCACAGGGAATTTCTAACGAGGAAAATGATTGGGTGAGACAAGAAGGCTCTATCAGCTACGCCATTAGGAAATTCCTTCCGAGTTTTCGCTTTGAACATGAAGATCGCACTATTGAGACTCCCGTCATGGATTCTCTCGACAATGCTAGTTTTAGTTTTACGACCCTCGCTCCAAAATTTTCTTTCAAAAGCATTTATGGAATGAATCTTTCGACCGAACTTGAACTCCGCGATGATGATGCTGCGTTCGAAGGGAAACTGCAACCCCAGTCGCGGTCAATCACTCAGACATATGGGTGGTCCCTGCCTCAAATCCAGAACATTTCATCTTCCCTCGACGTCATTCTTAGAGATAAAACATTTCATGACCAATTCAGGCTTACCAACAGCGACGTCCAAACAACCCTCGTGCGTTCTGAAACGAGATACACGCCATTTCAGCGGGGAGTTGATGCCGACGTATACTATGAGGCATCGACGGAACGGTCGGCACAGCTTCAACGTGTTTTCGTTCAAGTCCCGCAGGGCCAAGGACAATATATCTGGGTGGGAACCGGAACTGTCGACGTTACTGATGAAAACCAATTCCAGCTCAGCCGGTACGATGGCAATTATACAGTTATAACGGTCCCAACCGACCAACTTATTCCTGTGATCGATCTAAAAGCCTCGACGCGCCTGCGCCTCGTCCCAAACAAATTCATCGCTTCACCTTCGGGTTGGTTCGAAAAAGCACTCTCCGCTCTGTCGACGGAAAGCTATGTCAAGATAGAGGAAAAAAGTTCCGACCCGCAGACGAGTCAAATCTACCTTCTACACCTCAGCCACTTTCTTGACCCTTCTACAACGATACTCGGAAGCCAGCTCATCCAACAGGATCTTTTTCTTTTTGAAAATCGTCCTGACTTGTCATTCAGATTCAGGTTTCTCCAACAGGATGGGTCCGGGCAATACAGTACAGGGGATGAGCAAAGCTATACTCGTGAACGGTCGATCCGGATTCGCTGGCAACTTGTTTCAGAAATCTCAAATCAAATAGATTATGCAAACAAAGAGAATAATCTTGCCGCCTCGCTTGCCAGCGGCCGTTCGGAAATTATTAATTCCGATGACATCACTTCGGACTATTCATATCGCCCGGAGCAGAACGTCGAGGTTGGCTTCAAAATTGAAGTATCGCGTTCGGAGGACGATTATACCGACACTCCAATCTTCGCAGATTTGAACGCGCAATCACTGCGAACGATTATTTCATTTAAGGGAAGCGGACAGATGAGAATCGATTTTTCACGGGAGGAGGTAACACTTGAAAATAACCCGGCGGGTACCCTTGTTCCCTTTGACCTCACAGCCGGCAGGTTAGAAGGAAAGACGTTTTTATGGGGAATTTCATTCGATTACAAATTGAGCAATAATCTTCAATCTTCGCTGCAATACACCGGAAGGTCTGAACAATCTCATGACCCGGTCCATACCGCAAAAGCGGAGGTCCGGGCGTTTTTTTAAAGGCGGGATAATAGTAAAATTTTACTTGCTTCTATGTGTTTGGTACTCTATATTTTATTCACTGCATCGTAAAGTCCCGCCTCAAGCGGGACTTTTTTTTGATGTCAAAAAAAAGCTTGAAAATGGCGCTGATTGAGAAGATTTCTGAAATAACATCGACTATCCTTCAGTCATTAGACGGATATCTTGTCGATGTTATTGTCCGCGGCGAGAGGGGCGGATCAGTTGTTGAGGTGTTTGTGGATACGGACAAAGGAGTCACAGCTGATGAATGTGCTCAGGTTAATCGTTATGTGTCATCAGAAATCGAGAAGCAAAATTTGATTACAGGAAGGTACCGGTTGGAGGTTTCTTCGCCGGGTCTCGACCGGCCGCTAAAGACCGTCCGGCATTACAAGAAAAACATAGGCCGCCAAGTCAAGATCATCTCTTCCGTTGATGACCAGAAAAGTGAAGGGGTCTTACAGAACGTGAACGATACAACCGTGACATTGACGACGAAAGAGAAACTGGAAAAGTCCTTTGCACTGAACGATATTCGGGAAGCGTACGTGCTTCCGCAATTCAAATAGAGAACCGCTCAGATGAATTACAATTTTCACTTTGGAGGATTCAATGAATTATGAGATTGTCGAATCATTTTCTTCACTGGTTCGGGAAAAATCTATCGACAAAGATATTCTTGTCGGAATTGTGGAAGATATTTTTGGAATGATGGTCCGGAAAAAATACGGGCAGGAGGCCAAATTTGACGTCGTTGTCAATATGGAAAAGGGGGACATCGAGATTTATCTCGAGAAAGAAATCGTGGAGAACGTCATCGACCCCGTGACACAAATTGACGTCGAATCTGCACGAAAGAAGTCCGGCGAACCGCTGGACGTTGGTGAGGACTATGTCGAAATTATCAACCTCGCTGATTTTGGGCGGAGATTGATCATTACAGCGAAACAAAACCTCAACCAAAGAATAAAGGAGCTTGAGAAAGAGCTCATTTACAACGAATACAGCAACTCGATCGGCGAAATACTCGTCGGCGAAGTATATCAAATCCGGAAGAATGAAATTCTTGTCATGCATAACAAGAATGAAGTT
>CAWJKX010000226.1:0-6716 GCA_963843065.1 uncultured Bacteroidota bacterium | reverse complement strand
TCGCCCGGAACATCGAGGAAGGCAATTACTGTCGGCTCGTACATAACGAGATATGCATGGGAGTCTATTGATAGTATTGGGTGGGCTTTTGCCGACTCGGATAGGACGGGCAATTATTCCCTCTTCTCCAGCATGGGACCCACAAGAGACGGAAGGCAAAAACCGGATTTGTGCGCTCCGGGAGAAGTGATTGTCTCTGCACTTTCCAATGATACATCGCCGGCACCGGATTCCTCGTTGATTGTCCCCGACGGCAAGCATATTGTTATGGAAGGAACGAGCATGGCCTCTCCGCATGTTGCAGGTGTCGCTGCGTTGTTGCTGCAGGCCAGACCTTCTTCGACGTCCGATCAGTTGAAGAACGCGATGATATCATCCGGAAGAACGGATGCATTTACGGGATCGACGCCCACTCCTCTATGGGGCTACGGAAAAATTGATGCCACCGGCTCGATGGGGACCGTCCTCTCAGTCAGGAGTGCTCCGAATACGGTGCCGGCAAATTTTTCGCTCGAGCAGAATTATCCTAATCCGTTTAATCCCTCGACGCAAATAGAGTATACGCTGCCGGAAAACTTCAAAGGAAATGTCTCCTTAACTGTTTTTGATGTTCTCGGCAAAAAAGTTACTACGCTTGTAAACGAACAACAAACAGCGGGAACGTTCTCTGCATCGTGGAATGCGGCATCTTCTGCCAGCGGAGTGTATTTTTGCATCCTGCGCGCTGGGAGTTTTTTCAGTGTGAAGAAGATGGTACTGATGAAATAACTGATGTTGCGCAAAACATGGAAATATCCACTAAGTTCACGAAGGGCATAAAGAGAATCTATTTCTCCGGGTCGTTACCTAATAAATTTTTTATGAAGTCAAGTAATGACTCATATAAAGCGGGTTTAAATCTTCGTGTCCTTTCGTGCTCTTATTGGATACTTGCATTGTGCAACATGAGTAAAGTAACGAATTAAAGATAGCACCCCGCGTTCGGTCTAAAATCCAAAAATCAGCTCCCGCCCGTCTACTGTATACCTAACCTCCGGAAGATGTGTTGACCAGCCTGTATTTCCTTTTCAGACCTTAGGAAGACTTTCGAAACGCCAAGAAGATACATTGTGCCGTTCGCAGAATCGGCACTCAATGCCGAGGAAAAAAGCGATAATGCCGAGACGGTATCTTCGACCAACAGCTCGGTAAAGCCGCAATGTATTTTCGCGTCGAATCGGTCCGGAGCGAGATCGATTTGTTTTCTAAAATCCTCCAGAGCTTTCTGGAAATTTCCCGACTGCAGAAATGTAAATGCGCGGTTGCCATAGGCTTCTGCATAGTCAGGGTTCAATCTCAATGCGCGATGATAATCGGCAAACGCTAGGACATAATTGCCTGTCTTGGCAAATGCGTTTGCACGGCTGTTCAACGCCTCCGAGAATGAAGGATTCAATTCCAGTGCTTTTGAAAAAGCGGTCTTGCCGCTGTCAAATTTACCGTATTTATTGCAGGCTATTCCAAGATCGTAATACGCTGAGGGGTCTGAGGGGCGCAGTTGAGTCGCATGCGTAAAATCACTGATTGCGCTATCGATATCAAGTGCATCGAGATGGACGAGTCCGCGATTGACGAACGATTGCTCATCGTTAGGTGCCAGCTCGACCACCTTGTTCAAATCCGCCAATGACTTTTGTATGTCGAATTTGGAGTAATAATACATTCCACGTTTTGTAAGAATGAAGGTGTTCGCGGGATTTTCATTATGTGCTTCGTTCCAAAAAGTGGTGTTATCTTTCCAATATCCACACGTTGAGCGCCCGCTATATGCAAGAGCCACGACCGCGCAACCGCATAACGCACATGCTCCCCACAATAATCCCTGACGCTTGTCGAGTTTAGATAATCCAAGATCGATGAGATTACCGATAATCAAAAACAGGCCGATCGATGAGAGGTAAAAAGAATGATCGGACAATGCCCAATCGCCATCCGCGCGCCCGGTGAATACTGCGATGCTCATGATTGAGAAAAACATAAACCCGTAAAAAATGATGGGGGTGCGTTTCCTGTTCCAAATGACACAAACTGCAAGAATAAGCAATATCAATGGATAGATAGATTCCCCATAGATGAGTGATTTTTGCGCGATCTCATCGGCAGAAACCACAAGGTCATTGTGGAACGGATACACTATCCTTAACATTCCTTCAACAATGCCGAGCCTGATCATTGCGATAGAGTCGTAGACCAATTGCAAAAGGTAATTCGATCCCCCCTTACGAACGGCTTCGAAAAGGAATGCAGCACCCCAAAACAAAAGAATGATTCTTTTTTGCTTAACGTGTGCAAAGCTGATTTTCAAATCAATCACCAGATCTACACCGATGAGTATAAGCACGAGAGTTAGCGCCGGTGCTCCAATGAGATAGAACAGCGCAGAAAACAAAATGGTCAGCCCCCAGAAATAGGATTTCCCTTCTTGTTTGAACCGAAGATAGCTCAGGCAGGTGAGCAAAAGGAAGAACGTCGACGTAATCACGATTTGTGTGCTCAGCCATGCAACTGTTTCTACCTGGATTGAATGGACCGCAAATAAAATACTGACGATCAGGGCCAATCGATCTGAATTAAACAACCGCCGGATAATGAAAAACAGTAATATAGCGTTGGCGGCATGCAGTATCATATTCAACGCATGGAAGAGGAAATAGCCATACTCGCTGAAACTGCGCTGGAAGACCGTGATCGCCAACGCCAATGGCGCATAATCGGGCTGCGAAAAAATCCCTGCCTTCCCCTTTATCACTGCGGAAACCGCTTTAAATAATTCGCCGTCATTCCAGTTGATGATGTGGTCGAACAACGTCGGATAGTAGGTAACGATGGAAATTGTTACTAAGAAATATGCGATTGCAATGCTTAATGTTTTCTTGTTCACCGGCGAAACCTTTTATCTGAATATTGTGCGGCAGCTTTCGCATCGAGAATAGCTCTCGTTGAATCTCCAATCATCATGAACAATGCACTTCGCTGTGCATAATACGGGATCGACGCGGGGGCTTTGACTATCTGCTCGCTGATTTTCGTGATCGCGGCATTCACGCTATCGATCGAAAAATTAATACGTGCAACCGATGAATCATTCTTTAAATTTGGTTGATGGCTGATTGCGGCTGCGAGATCCATCATGGCACTCCCATAATTTCGGAGGTCAACCTCGGCACATGCTTTCTGGTATAATGCCTCGACATGGTTCGGGTTGATGGATAATGCCGTTTCGAAATACCGGATGGCAGCAGCTGGATCTTTGCGTGAATGCAGAACTACGTACCCGATACTGTACGGCGCATCGGCGAATAGAGTGTCCCGAATTTCCGAAGAGCGGTAATCTGACAGTGCACTGTCGATGATACCAAGATTGTAGTACGCCGATCCTCTGTTGTAGTACACGCTCGGGACATCGTATCCCAGGCTCATTGACCGGGTGAAATCGTCTACTGCTTCACGGTACAACTTCAAGCCGCTGTGGGCGTTTCCCTTGTTGTAAAATGCTTTGGCATTGCCCGGACTGATCTCGATGAGTCGATTACAATCCTCCAGCGCACCCGAAAAATCACCATTCTGTATTTTTGCGTTCGCCCTGTTTCCATACGCGATGTTGATATGATCGTTCTTCTCAATCACGTCGTTAAAAAGAGTGATGCTGTTGTTCCACACTCCTATTCTTCCAACAGAAATAACGAAGAGGCCGAGAATGAAGAGACTGCATGGAATTTCTTTGGTGATCTTTATCGTGGGAGCGTATACCGACAGACGCGTTTCGATGAACTCCGCAAACTGGAAGAAGAAAAAGGCGATGCCGAGAATCGGAAGATAGATGTAGCGGTCGGCAACTAGAGATGCATTGTTAAACGGTACTAACTGGAGAACGGGGGATAACGCGACGGCATAGAATATCAATCCTGGAAAGAGATTTGTTGATTTCCTTTTCACCAGCCAGAGCGCTGCGACGATGAGCACGAGAAAAAGCGGGGCGGCATAATATGCCCACGGAAGCATGTTGTTCAGAAGTGGAGGATAGGCATAGCAGGACGAAAGGTTGAAGGGGAGTGCCGATTTCCAAACGTAAAACACAAGTTGATACGCTATCAGCAAGACGTGCTGCATGGTTGAATAATATTTCAGCGGCGGGAGAGCGCTATCGTTTTGACTCTTTATGAAAAAAAGAGCAAACGCTATTGTGCCGATGAGGAATGGAATGACCCTGTACACTGCTTTCAGATCGAGCTTCTTAGAGCGCCAGAATTCCACCAGAAAAATGACGGCCGGCAGCGTGACTGCGGTCGGTTTCGAAAAGAGTGAGCATGCAAAAAAGAACAGGGACAGGATGTAGAGCCTCGTCTTTTTCTTATCGCTCCATTGAAAATACATTACCAATGACGCGAGATAAAAGAAAGCGTACAGTAATTCCTTCCTCGCTGAAATCCAGGCCACCGATTCTACCTGCAAGGGGTGGAGGGCAAATACGGCAGTTACGAACAATGCCGCGGTATCGGACGGGAGGACTTTTCGGAGGAACACGAAGACCAATACGATATTGAGCAAATGCAAAAGAATGTTCGTCGCGTGGAATGTCCAGGGCGAACTTTTCCCCATTTTCCAATCGAGACTATACGTTGCCATCGTCAACGGGTGATACATATATTTGGCAGTCGGACGGAAAAGGCGGGCCAGTGATTCGAGCGAGAGCTGGTGTATCGCAGGATTATTTGTTACATGGATATCATCGTCCCAATTGGTGAACTGGTATTCGATCGACGGAAGGAACACGATGCATGCCGCCGCAATGATGAGGAACAATCCTATTCGAGTTGAGACAGGCATTGTTTTTTTCATCGGAATAGGTACCCTCGGTAAAGCAATTGGTAGATACCGTCAAAATACACTAAACCTGAATTCAATCCAATATAAACCGATGGCAGACAAAGATTGAGGCCGAAGAGGAGTTGAAGATTTTTTTCGGAGATCAGTGTATATCTCTTTACATAAACCAATGCAAAAAGGAATGCTAAAAATGCGAACGCCATCAGACGGGTTGTGTCGACGCCAAAGATCGTCGCAAGTATTCCCGGCAGCAGGAACAACAACAGACGTTTCAGTTCAACAGAGTGAGCGAAGAGAGCTGCGAAGAAAACTACCCACAGAAGTTTATAAGAAATCACGATTCCGCTAAGTTCCCTCAGCGGATGGCCGGCAAGCCATGCAAAGCCTGAAAGCCCGCCGACGGTTCTTACATCGAAGAGCCTTCCAATATCAAAACCAAAACTCATCAGCCAGAACAAAGTATATATGGCGGCCACAACACCGACCCATGCCTTTTCTTCCTTTGAAAAATATAGCAACGCTACGACGATAAACAGTACAAGGCTCACTTCATGACCAAAAAGAGCCAGCGAGACCGCGGCAATTTTTGGCATCGTTCCCATCGGAACAATCACCACGATGAGAACGATGAGCAATGAGACTTGCTCGGTGTATCCGGGGGATTGAAATTGAGTGATTATAAACGAGGCGCCGGCGATAGAAATATTTTCTAATAGTGTCGTGTGGATGTTATTTACTTCAAAAAACAAGAGTGTAAAAAAAATTAAACAGAGCGTCGCCAAAAGGCTAAATGCATGAAACAGGAGAGGGCCTCTGAACTGTAAGATATACGCCAATGCAGGCATCAGCAGGCGCTGATATATTTGATTGCTGGCATCGTAAAAATCAAATGGATCTTTGCTCATTTCTCCGTAGCCGACTCCCATAATGCCAAGTTTAACTGGTACGACCAATAGCCCGCTGATTAAAAAAACAGAGAGAGAATTTTTGAAAAGTTTTCCTAATGGGAGCTGCGTTTTCCGCGCGGAAAAAAAATCTGCAACCGGACGAATAAAAACATAGATCAGGATGGCCGTTGAAAGAAGAAATATGAGTCCCCGAACTGAATTCAGAGCATAAGAAAACTGAGTGCTTCCGAATAACGGCAGGTTAAGGGGTTCAGGGGAATGGAGTAACCAACTTTTAACAAATTCTGCAGGAGTATGAATGACAACTGACGCAGCAATTATTGAACATACGACTAAAGTCTGTTGTTTACCGGCTAAAAATTTTGACAATCGCGATTCCAGCATAGCGCAAATCTAAGAGAATTTGTCTTAAATACAACTGTAGGGAGTATTGGTAGCGGCTTAATTTAAAGCTGGGTTTCCTGCCGAACTTGGTACGGCATCCAAAATAGGATAAAGATGCAGACATTCGTCTGCATGGAGAGTAATAGTAATTGAGGGATCGGAAAAAAATGTTTCACGCCAAGCCATCTCTTTGGGAATAGACGCGAAAATTTTAGTTTAGAATTATTTCGCAAATTTACGTCCTTGCCTGAGTTCCCCTTTTGGGATCATTCAGAAATTTCAAATTCCTTATTTTCAAATCAGGGAGCTCACAGCACAAGCTATTCTTTTTACACCAACGACACCTCGATTGCGAGTGAGGACGATATGGTGAGCCGTTTATCGTGAGAATGAAGGAGTCTAAATAGGCAGGTAAAAATAACCTGTAGTCGGTAAAAAGTTCTTTTTCTAATCGAAAATGGTCAAAACATTCCTATTTTTTGATAGTTTTGGTTTGGCATGGTAAGTGCAGAAATAGAAAACAGCAATACATAGTTTTTATTTTCCTGTACTTGGTTG
>CAWJKX010000225.1:0-8227 GCA_963843065.1 uncultured Bacteroidota bacterium | reverse complement strand
CGAACGAGAACAGACATAAAAATATGCCACACATACTCGAGAGCCCACCAGAAAGGAACTCCCCTTAAATAGCCGAGAAAAAGCGGGGGGCCGATCGGAGTCAGCGCTCCTCCCATGTTGCTGACAACGAAGATGAAAAAAACCACATGAAATCCGCGCAAGCGATATCCGTTAACACGGAGAAAAGGCCGGATCATGATCATGGAAGCGCCGGTCGTTCCCAGGAGATTCGCAGCCACCGCTCCAATGGCAAGAAGAAAAACATTTGCTGCCGGGGTCGACTTTCCTTTGATACGTATGTGAATGCCCCCCGAAACAACAAATAACGAGCCGATGAGAACAATGAAACTGATATACTCTTTCCCGATCTGCAGCATTCTTGCTCCATTACCGAGGACAAAAAAGTAATACGCGACCGGAATAAGACCCAGGCCAACCGCCACATAAGGATAATTTTTCTTCCACCACTGCCGGTTGATGAAAGGTCCTATAGCAATCGCCAGAAGGAGAACAACAAACGGTAAGATCATTATCAGCGGAACCTGCGTTGCGTTGAATTCTTCTCCGGCAAACGCGAGCGAAGAAAATAAAAGAAGAGACAACACTATTTTTACAGCCGACCGAATGAGAGACATTTTCACCGGGTACCCTGCCCTGCTCTAACTATTGTCGAATGAATTTCTCCGGACCTTGTCTGTTCCAGCATTTTTACAATTTGCCTTGTCGATGCTGCGGAAGTTTTGAGAAATGTCGATGGATAGACTCCGATCCACACGATGAACACGACGATAGGAACCAATACTGCGATTTCTCGCTTCGACAAATCACGGAGCGATTGGTTTGCCGGGTTCGTCAATTTGCCGAACATGACGCGCTGAAACATCCACAACATATAAACCGCCGCAAAGATCACGCCTGTCGCCGCGACGACGGTGTAGACGTGTGACCCTAAAAACGTTGATTTAAACGAACCAAGCAGAATAAGAAACTCGCCGACAAAACCGTTCAACCCGGGAAGTCCGATCGACGAAAGCATGACGATCATAAAGAAGGCCGCGAAGACGGGCATTTGCTTGGACAATCCTCCGAACTGCGAGATGTCTCGCGTGTGCCTTCGGTCGTACAGCATCCCGACAATCAAAAAAAGCGCACCTGTGGAAAGTCCATGATTAATCATTTGGATCATCGCTCCCTGGATCCCCTCTTCCGTCATGGAAAATATTCCGAGCACGACGAACCCGAGATGACTCACCGAGGAATATGCCACCAATTTTTTGATATCTGTCTGCACCATTGCAACAAGTGCGCCGTACACGATGCCAATAACCGCCAGCGTAGAAAGCAGCGGAGTGAATTCAAATGATGCTTGCGGGAACAACGGCAGGCAGAAACGAAGCAACCCGTATGTTCCCATCTTCAAGAGCACTGCGGCAAGGATAACGCTTCCAGCCGTCGGCGCCTGGACGTGTGCATCGGGGAGCCACGTGTGGAACGGAAACAGCGGGATTTTTATTGCGAACGAAAGCGTAAACGCGAGAAACATCCAGACCTGAATGCTGCGCGGAATCGATGGCGCAATCTGATACAGCGTCGCGAGATTTGTTGTGAAATGTCCGCCGGGAACTGTCGATGCGTAATAGCCAAGCGACAGGATAGCGATCAGCATCAGGAGGCTGCCGGCCATCGTATAGAGAAAAAATTTAACCGCCGCGTAAATTTTATCCTGACCACCCCAGATACCGATAATGAAGTACATCGGGATCAACATCGCTTCCCAAAAAACATAGAACAAGAATAAATCCGAAGCCATGAACACGCCGAGCATGCCGATTTCCAGAAGCAAGATAAAGATGACGTATTCCTTAAGCCGAACGGAGATCGATCCCCAGGAAGAAAGAAACGCAATGGGCGTAAGGAATGTTGTGAGGACGATGAGCAGCAGCGATAATCCGTCGACGCCGACATTATAGCTGATATCCAATCCCTGAATCCACATTGCCTGGTTCACGAATTGCAACTGCACACTTGACGGGTCGAATCGGAAGTACACAACGAGTGAGAGCAGAAACGTCAGCACCGAAGTTCCAATCCCCACGGATTTGATCACGATAGATTTCTCTTTGTTGATGAAGAGAAGGATCGCAATTCCGACGAAGGGCGAGAATAATACGAACGTAAGAATGGAGTTCATTGTTAACGTAGAAATTTCATATTATCGAATGATGAGCCAGCCGATGATAAACAAGATGCCGGCTACGAAAACAACCGCATAGCTTTGAACAACCCCGGTTTGCAGGCGCCTGAAAAACTGGCTTGCATATTCCGTGGCTTTTGCTGTAAAGTTTATCAGACCGTCAATGATCCCTATATCAAGACGCTTCCAAAGCAATTTTTCAGAACCTCTTGCCAACGGCGTCACAACCGTGGCATCGTAGAATTCATCAACAAAATATTTATTGAGGAGAATTCTGTAGGTTCGGGAAAATTTAGCAGCCGTTCGTTCCGCAATTTCCCTCTTCTCCAGGTAAATCCTTCTTGCAAAAAATATTCCCGTCGCTGCAATCACAACCGAAACAGCCATAAGCACATATTCCATCGCAGAAACTTCGTGGTATGGCAACAACATTTTTGAGTTCGCACGCTCAAAGACGGGTTCGAGAAAATGTTCAAACCGATTTCCCCCGCCGAGGCTTTCAGGGATGCCAATGAATCCGCCGACCACGGAGAGCACCGCGAGAATGATCAATGGAACAGTCATCGTTTTCGGCGCTTCGTGCGGGTGGATATGATGTTCGTCGAAGCGAGGCGAACCGTCGAAGGTCAACGACATAAGCCGGAACATATAGAACGCCGTCAACCCGGCACCGGCCGCTCCAACAAGCCACAGGATCGGCGAGCCGTCCGAAAAGGCTTTCCACAAGATTTCATCTTTGCTGAAAAAACCGGCGAGAGGCGGAATTCCCGAGATCGCAATCGCACCGATAAGAAATGTCTTGTACGTCGTCGGTAGATACTGTTTAAGTCCGCCCATTTTTTGGATGTCCTGCTCATCGTGCATCGCATGGATGACAGCCCCCGAACCAAGAAATAGCAATGCTTTGAAAAACGCATGGGTCATCACGTGAAATATTCCGGAGGCAAAGGCGCCGACGCCTAAGCCGAGAAACATGTACCCGAGCTGGCTGATCGTCGAATACGCCAACACTTTTTTAATATCATTTTGCACAAGACCGATTGTCGCTGCATAGAAAGCCGTCATCACGCCGATGATGGCAACCACATCCATCGTTACGGGCGACAGGGCGAACAAGATTGAACTCCGCGCCACCATGTACACACCGGCCGTGACCATCGTGGCGGCGTGAATCAGAGCGCTGACCGGCGTCGGCCCCGCCATCGCATCCGGCAGCCACACATAGAGCGGAATCTGCGCTGACTTCCCCGTCGCTCCCACAAAAAGGAGGAGCGTAATCCACATGATCGTCGAATTGCCGCGGCTCAACACGGACGCAGCGGAGAAGACTGTTTCAAAATTTAACGACCCGAATGTGGTGAAGATGAGAAACATGCCAAGGAGAAATCCGAAATCGCCGATACGGTTGACGATAAATGCCTTCTTCGCGGCATCGCCGGTCGTTCCTTTTTCAAAATTTTTCTCGTACCAGAACCCGATCAAAAGATACGAGCAGAGGCCGACGCCTTCCCATCCAACAAACATGAGCAAAAAGTTGTCGGCAAGAACGAGCGTGAGCATTGCAAAGATAAAAAGATTCAGGTAGGCGAAGAATCTCCAAAATCCCCTGTCCCCATGCATGTATCCGATTGAATAAATATGAATGAGGCTCCCCACGCCGGTAACGATCAACGTCATTACAATTGACAGCTGGTCGACTTGAAAAGCGGCGTTCACTGAAAAAGAACCGGCGCTTATCCACTCAAACTGGTGTATGATGTGCTGACGTTCACCTGCCGGGAACGATAGCATTTCAACAAAAATCGATACCGCAATAAGAAATGATAAGCCGACCGCGGCAGAGCCGATGGTGCCGATGAGTCTCTCCGATTTTATCTTCGAACCGAACAGTCCGATAAAAAGAAATCCGAGAAGCGGGAAAAGAACGATAAGACCGACGTACTGATACATAGCTACCATTTCAAAATATTAATCTCATCGATATTCACCGTCTGCTTGTTGCGGAAGAGCGCAATAATGATGGCTAACCCTACTGCTGCCTCCGCCGCTGCCACGGTCATCACAAAAAATACGAGCATTTGCCCTGTCGGGTCTCCGAGGAACGAAGAGAAAGCAATAAGCGATAGGTTTACTGAGTTGAGCATCAATTCAATGGACATAAAGACAATAATTGCGTCGCGGCGGATCAAAACGCCCAATACGCCGACACAAAACATAAACGCTGAAAGGAGGAGGTAATAATCGATTGGTATCATTCTGTAAGTTTCTTTTTTGCAAGGATGACCGCGCCAACGATTGCCGCCAACAACAACAACGAGGTGATCTCAAATGGAAAAATGAATTTGCTAAAGAGGACTTTGCCGATGTATTCAACGGTCCCGATCTCGACAGAATTGGACGATTGTTGGATCATCGTATTCCCGGAATGATACACGAAAATATAGAGTAGTTCGAGAACGAGGCCTACGCTAAACCCGATGCCCAGATACGTTCTCGCTCCAAGATGTTCCCTGAGCCGTTTATCGTCTCCAAGATTCAGCAGCATGATCACGAAAAGAAAAAGCACCATGATCGCGCCGGCATACACTAATACCTGCACCATTGCAATAAACTGTGCGTTCAGTGTCAGGTATAAACCGCTAAGACAAAAAAAGTTAAGGATAAGGTAGAGGGCGCTGTTGACAGGGTTTCGTTGAAGTATGACCATGACCGCAGAGAATGCCGCGACGGCAGCCAGAACGAAGAAAACAACTTGCTCAAATGTCATAGCATCAATTTCGGGGTAAGTGCCTGTGGACAAACGATGTAAATATACGAACTGTTGGGAAGAGAATCAATAAAATCGAGGAAAACGCAGCGGCAACTCTATAAAAAAAACAGCATCCCTTATTCAAGTGCTCTAATGTGAAAGATTTTCCTCAGATTGTCGATTGTTTATCTCCGGGCAAAAGATACCGTCGGCATTTAATGAACAGCATCTATAGAATAGGGGCAGTCTGTAACAGCGCGAAACGGTCGCGGTCGATTGTTGAGATCGCCTCTTTGACCGTTTCGCTTCTGATTACCCAAACAGTTATGGTTTATTCGACCACCTTGACAACACCGCGCCCGCTTGCCGAGTAATAGTTCCCATCGTACATCGCTTCTGCGGCAATCGGCGCGTATTGGAATTCTCCCTTGGAAACCGCGCGTACGAGATAGAAGAACTTCCGTTCACGGGTATCTTTGAAGTTCGTATAATAATTTATCCGGTCATCCCGAATGTCCACGTAATCGGGCGTGCTGGCATCCTTGATAAAATCATACTGGGACGTTTCGACCAGCCGGGGATTCTCGATCTCAAATCCGGCGGGAAGCAGGTCGGTGATCGCGACATTGTCGAGCTGGTCAACGTCCGTTGCCACCGTGATCTTCACGACGACGAGAGAGTTTTGCTTTATCGCCTCAAGACCGACGGGGGCACCGAAGCGGTTAAAGAATTCTCTTCTCACGCGAAGATTCTTGTCCTCGATCTTGATGTTGCCGTCTCTCCGAATTCCCTCCGTGATCAACGAGTAATACACCTGTCCCCCCTCTTTCAGCGAAAACGTCACTTTCCCTTCGACGGCAGATATATCGTACTTTCTGATTGCCCCCGGAATACTGTTGCGTGCTTCCAGCGATGTTTATCGTCCCATCAAATTTTCCGCTTCCCGCACGGCGAGCGGCTTTCCCGAATGCTAGCAACGTGAACGCATCATCCTGAGTGCTATACCATTCGTGCGCTTCATACGACTTGGAAAGATAATCCATATATCTTGGAATATTTGCATTGCTCGGATCGGTCTCAAGCAATACGTTGAGGACGATTGCGTTCGCACGAATCGGTGAATCGAACCACACGCCGGAAGTTCTGAGTGGGTCTTCAATGACGAACTGCGCGGGCAAGAGGTCGAGAAATGACTTGCGATCGCCGCTCAGCGCGAAGGATCCGGCAAGAAGGTATCGCGTGTCGGTCGTAAGAAGCGCCGGCGCCGTCCGATAAAAATTCATGATCGAAAGTTCCGGCTGGCCCGCAAGGGCTAAAACATAGAGAGCATAGACGGAGCTCTTGTCCGCTATACGAATGATTTCTGTTTTGTGATTCGAATACACGTAGTAATCCATAGTCTGTTTGCTGCGTGCGATGGTCGCAATCGCAGACAAAGCAGACTTGAGCGTTGCTTCTGGTACAGATACCCTGCTTTTTTCGCTTCAACGAGGAAATGAGTGGCATAGACGGTTGCCCAGGTGTTGTACTCCGAGCCTCCCGGCCAGTACCGAAAACCTGCCGTCATTTCCCTGCATGCCGCTGATCTTTGTGATTGCTTCGTTCACAAAATAGGTCGGGCTTCCTCGTTCAAGTATGGACGGGTCCAGCAGTACGGCGATATCGCGCAAATAAATCTGTGGAAACGCTTTCGACGTCGTCTGTTCAAGACAGCCGTGCGGATATCCGACAAGATACTTCAACTCCTTCGCAAAATTTGCTACAGGAAACGGGCTCACGGTAAAATATGACTTTCTTCCGTTCGGCAGATACTTGTCGCTCAAGGTCAGCGAAACCGTGCTGCCGCCGGCGACGATGCCCGCAATGCTCTCCGTAACATAGGATGATAAAGGACGGACAGGAATTTCTGTTACAGATTCAAATTTCTCGCCGAGCGCTTCGGTAACGACTTTCACCGTCGCTTTTCCGATCTGGTCCGTCGCTTTGAGGATAATGTTCACATATCGTTCTTGATTCGCGTTGATGTCCAGCGTCGCCGATTGCTGAGTCGTCGTAAGCGGTCCCTCAGTGCTGATGGTAAATTTCACGCTTACGGGCTTTTCCGTCGTGTTGAAGGCTGTAATCGGCATCGTAATAACATCGTTCGGGCTCGCAAAGCGTGGGAGCGCAGGAGTTACGACAACCGGGTCGGCAACCTTTATCGATTTTTCCGCCGAGCCGAATTTTCCCCCTTTGTATGCAATGGCCATCAGGCGTAATTCGCCGCTGAATTCCGGCACATCTAATGTCACCTCCGCCTCTCCGTCTGAATTGGTCCGCACAATGCCCGACCACAATGCAACGGGCTTGAAGCGAAGCGCTGAGACAGGATTAGTTCTTTTCGCTTTTGCTTCATAATCACTTCCTCCGCTGCTGCTCTTTTGCTTCTTATCGGGCTCTGGCAGCAGGTCGCGGAAGAAATCGAACGTCTGCGTTTCCAGACCTTTCCGTGCATAGAAATAGGAATACGGCTGCGGAGTCGCGTAATTCTTGACTTGCAAAATGCCTTCGTCCACCGCTGCCAGCGTGACGAAAACATTCTTTTCTCCTGCCACCGAAACTGCGATCTTTTGCTTTCCCCGGGGACGAATTTTGTCGGGGGCAGAAATCGAGACAGCTAATTTATTTGTCTTCTTTTCCACGAACAACGGAGCAAAGCCGTGGCCGACGAGCAACGGAATGTTCATGCTTTTTATTTTCCGGAAAAGCACGGCGCTGACATAGACGTTCGGCATAAAGTCATCGTCCACGGAAACTTCCATCGACGCTGTATTATTTTCAACGTTCAGATACCGATAGCTGATGACCTTGTTCCGTTCGAGCGTGACGAGCATTGTCCCGTCAAACGGAGTCTTGAACAGAATGTTCGCCTTTTCCCCCGGCTCATATGATTGCTTATTAAAAGAAATATCGACTCTTGCTTCGGGGTCGATTTGAAACGATGTAATGTCCGTTGTTGCCCAGCTGTACGAATAGAAATCAAACTGATTAAAGCCATCATCATTCTTCTTCGAAATGCGGACAATGTAATCGCCCGAGACTGCCGGAACACTAAACGTGACCGGCGTTGGAGAATCATCCAGCACCACATCTCTGCTCTCTACCGGGATTTCCTGCATTTCGGAGACGTAGCGCAAAGAGTTTGTCTTTTCGTACATCCGCAATACCGTATGCCACTCCTTGCGGAACAATTGAAATTGCGCCGGAAATCCTTTGATCGGTTTGTCATCACTGTTGACGGCAAC
>CAWJKX010000224.1:0-22846 GCA_963843065.1 uncultured Bacteroidota bacterium | reverse complement strand
CTCCGCCGCCTTAACGCTCGTATCTGTCCTTGTGGCTTTTGGGAACCGAGAAGACAAGAAACGACAAATCTTCCAAAGTCTCGTTGCGCATCTGATGTGAAATTCCTGGAGGGACTTCTATGCCTTGATGTTTTCCTAGAACGGTCTGCTCCCCCTCCAAATCCACTGTTGCCGTCCCGTCAAGAACAAAAAAGAATTGCCGCGCAAACTTGTGAAAATGCATTTTCTCCGACGTCCCCGAAGGCATTCGCTCCTGAATCACGCTTATTTCGTCCCGGTTGAGAAGGTGCCATCCATCGCAGCCATCCCCCCAGAGATAATGTTCTGCGTTCTTGACGCTGGCGGGTTTCCATTCAGTGTTCATGAGTTTGCCCGGCATACGCCATCTCGAAAATTGGAACCAAGGTTAAGAAACCGTCTCAGTACGTTGATTTTCGCGGACGTCATTTCGGCCAACTGTCCGGCACGTACCTCTCTTTAATTATTTTCATGTGGTGCATTTCGTGGCCGGCGATCTGATACGCCAGTGCACGCACGCTCGCAGGATTTCCATTTGCGATTCCCTTCCGCAGAATTTCTTCTTCGTTAAAGCTTTCGAACAACGTTACCGTCGCTTCTCTGACCGCGCCATATTCCTGAAAAATATCTGCGAGGCTTCGCTCGTTCGCTCTGGAGAACGGAACATAATCATCCTGCTCATAACCGGGTAAGGCTGTCGCGTCGTTTCGTGCAAAGCGCAATGCCCGGTAAGCAAAGATCCGTTCAGTATCCATGATATGGACGAGCGTTTCCTTGATGGTCCATTTCCCCACAGCATAACGATACATGAGTTTGCTTTCCGGCAACGAGAGAATAAACTTTTTCATCGAGGTGCAATTGTCCTTCAAATGCGTGAGCACGGAACCGTCATCCGGCAGCACGTTGATGTACATAATGGTATACGGTGCATATTCCCCCTCTTTTGGCTTTGATATTTTGAGCATATTAAAATTTTCCACTGAGGTTTGTTTTTTGATCTGCCCCGGGATTCGACGCCGTCGGTGCATCGAATGTAGGAATCTGAGGCCGATTTTACAAGAGCAATAATGCTAATGCCGCAATCGCCGGGAGTGCTTGTTTGTAAAAAATTGATTTATGTGCGCTCAATGCACCGTAGATGCCGGCAGCGATAACACAGCTGATAAAGAAGAGAGCAACGTTTTTTGACCACACGATATCCTGGATTAGTAATGACCACGTTAAACCCGCGGCGAGAAATCCGTTATAGAGTCCTTGGTTTGCAGCGAGGACCTTTGTTTTATCGAACAAGTCGCCGGAGAGGGATGAGAACACTTTTCTCCCACGCGTAGTCCATGCGAACATTTCTAACCAAAGGATGTAAAAGTGTTCAACGGCCACAAGCGCAAGGCATATTTTTGCATAACTAGACATATTCTATCATCTTATTTACTCTGAGCCGACATCGTTACGTCTCTCATCGGTGCGTACAAAAATTGCTCCCAAGGCTTCACCGGCGCTTAGGAGCGAATTGTGCATAGCCGTTGTATAGAAGCTAGCTACTTCAGCAGCATCAGTTTCTTTATCTGCATCGTACTGCCGAATTGAAGCCGGGCAAAATAGACACCGCTCGCCAGCCGCGATGCATCGAACGTCGCTTGATAATATTCTCCCGCTTTGGCGTTATCATTAAATAGCGTGGCCACTTCCTGACCGATCGTGTTGTAGACTTTCAGCGTTGCACGCCCGTCGCCCGGCACAGTGAATTCAATCGTGGTGGTCGGATTGAACGGATTAGGATAGTTTTGTAAAAGCGTAAACACCTTCGGTGCGAGACCCACTTCGACTTGTATCTCTTGAGAATATGTAAATGCACCGTTATTGTCTATCTGTTTTATACGGTACGAATAGGCCCCTGCTGCATTGACCCGATCCGTAAAAGAATAATTCTTCGGTGAATTGGAAGTTCCCGCGCCGGGAACTGAGCCGACCGTTGTCCACTCCATCGCCGGCCCTCCTTGCAAAGGAAGAGTCCTTTCGACATCAAACTCTGCGCTATTAATTTCCGTTGCAGTCGCCCATTGCAATTGAGCGGTTAAGTAATTTGTCGTGGCGGAAAATGTGGCAAGCTCTATCGGAAGACTAAGGGGATATCCGATCGTCATCCCTTGTGTATACGGCGCAGAAGTTAATGTATCAATCGTTCCGCCGATGATGTGGTAGCGCAAAATATGGTTGGTAAGAATATCGGACCAATAGAGATTCGTGTGTGTACCGTCAAACGCCATGCCGCGCGTATTAGCCGATGCGACGGCAACATTTACCTGCGGTGCGGGAAGCGTACCGCTGTAATCCGCTTTCTGCAAAGAATCCCCCCCGTGTTGACCCAATAAATCAAGTGCGACGATTGGTCAATAGCAAACGACCATGCCTGAGCGATATTCGCAACAACGGTTTTTACATTATTTCCCGTGGTATCGCACGACATAATTGTTTTCCACGGAGACGACTCGTTGAGCCAGTACAGCGTGTGTGTGCTAAAATCCATCGAAAGAAAACCGGGAGAATAGACCGATGTAATCAAAACATCGTGAATATTGGTCCCGCCTACATTTGCGCCGCGGATTTTGTTCGTTCCGGCTTCCGTCCAATAAAGAGAAGATCCATCCACCACAATCCCGCGGGGTATTCCGCTCCCATAATTTAAAATGTTGATCAACGTCGTGATAGTTGGTAAATGGTTGTGTGCCACTTTGATCGCCTTATTATTTGGCTCAGTCCAGTAAACTGCGGACGAAGTTGTTGCAATGCCGTACGCTCCGCTTAATCCGGCAGAAAGACTTTCCGGCGTAAAGGTTGCGAGATCTGCACTCCTGAGCGTTGACGTCCCCCCTTCAAGCCAGAAGAGAGATTGTGAATGAAGAGAGACAGTCAAAAAAAGAACGAGTAAGAATGCACATTGTAATTTTATATTTTTCATAGTATGGTTCCCCTTCTTAACCTTGTGATGGATAAACACCGACCAACGAAATGATGTAATTGATCGCCAGGTACGGCGGCATATTCGGATGTGGCTGTGAACCGCCTGTGTTGTACGTTCCCGACGCACTCATTGCCTCCGTCACTCCCGAGCCAAATTGTGGAACTCCTTCGAGATTTGCGGCAATATAATTACCGGCCGGGCTCTTTGTCGTCCCAATTTGCGAACTGACTTGCACAATATGATTATGTCCCGGAATCTCGTTCGTCGTTAGTGTTACGTTTTCTTCACCCCCCATTTCTCCAAGTATTCTGTTCGTCAGCCCGGGTCCCTGCCCAGCACCGATAGGAACGCGTCCCCGAAGATCAGGGAGGGCAAACGTGGTGGTTCCGTTTCCGCCAAACGTTGTTCCGAGAAGGTTATAGAGAACATAGTTTGAGGATATGCTAAGTAATGCACCGTTGCATACAGCCCAGTTTGTTAGAAGATTGGGATTGCCGCAAAACATTTTTATTTCACCGACGTAAGGATTTGATGCACCAGCAAAAACTCCTAGGAGTGCAATACAGACATTGAACACTTGATACGGAGACATATTGTTGTGCGGTTGGTTTCCACCTGCCGCCGATAGTGTGTTTGCACCAAGCGATAACTCTCCCGACGGACTGAATACGTGATCGTGTTCGGCATTCGACGCATAGACGAGACCTGTTGGATTATTGCTCGTGCCGTCAGAAGCAATTGCCTGAAGCGAATGGTTATGAGAGGGCATTTCGGTTTGAAGGAGAGTGACGGCGGTGCTTCCACCAAAGCTTCCTGTATTGAAGAGTGGAAGGCCGGCTCCCTGTCCGGTACCAATCGGAACGGACGCTTGCAAATTGGGCAACGCAAAATTGGTTCTACCATCGCCGCCAAAATATGTCCCAATGAGTGAAAAAAGGGCCTGGTTCTGATCGATAGGAAGGAGTTGCCCATTGCATAATGCCCATCCAACCGGCGCAAAATTATATGGTGTGATCATCAACTCAGCCAGCATCGCTGGAGAATCCATTATTTCTGTAACTGATTTCGGCTTGACGGTATTGTCCCCTGCAAAAACATTTGTCATGCCGGAAAGCAACGTCCCCCCCGCCATGCCGGCAAGGGCTTTTTTCAGGAAATTTCGCCGGGGAGATTCTGTTATCACTGTAGCATGTGTATCAGTTTTCATATTTTTGCCTTTCACACAATTTTTCGATCCGTTTACCGCCATATAAGGATACGACCTTTAACCGCGGCTGGGGAAAATACCCGTAACTGCAATGATAAAATTCAACACAAGATACGGAGGCATATTGTCGTGGGGTTGACTTCCGCCAACAAGTGAAACTCCATTCGCCTCCATTGTTTGATTGACCGATGTACCATACTGCCGCACACCTTCCGAGCTCACTGCCGGAATGTTGTTGAGCGCCGCATTCGAAGATCCGACGCTGCCCGATGCCTTCACCTCATGCGAGTGGGAAGGCAATTCAGGGAGAATAAGCGTGTGGTTCTCTTCCCCGGCTGTCTGGCCGAGAACAAAGCCGGTCCCAACGTGAACTGGCATACGCCCGCGAAGGTCGGGGAGGACGAATGTCGTTCTTCCATCGCCACCATACGTTGTGCCAAGGAGTGAGAATAGTGCTGCATACTGACTGATTGGCAATGTTTGTCCGTTACATAATAACCATCCAGTAGGTGCAAAGTTTATTGGCCACGGTATGATTTGCCCAAGGAATGGGGAAATCGATGCTACATCCTTCGTGCCGAGAGGTTTGATGTCCTTTGCTTGTGAAACTCCTTTGCCCAACGCAAACACTTTCTGAAAGCTGACGGCGGCCGCTGCGATCAGGGCGGCTTTGCCAAGCCGTGAAAGAATATTCCGCCGCGCAAGTGTTTCAGTCGCTTCAGAAGTATCTTGGTGTTGATCCATGGTTCCCTCCTTTAATGGATGATTGATTGATGCTGAATCATTCTCATGTTTTGGGTGTTGAGACATCTGAAAAATTGTCTCACGCGAAGCCGCAAAGGCGCGAAAAATCTGTTTTAAAATCAATTTGCGACTTTGCGCGAGCCGTACTTTTTGGATTATTCAGAAGTCTCGTGTTACAATTTCGAAGCAAATGTCATTCCGACGAAAGCCGATCGACGACTCCCCACAGGTCTATGACCCGTAGGGTCGTTCTACGAATCTACGATTCGTAGAATCGTAGATAGACGACTCGTCGAGAATCCAGTTTAATCGGTCTGGATGCCCGCTTCGGCGGGCATGACACACATTTTTCGGTTTAATATGCTCAAACTGTAACACTGGCAACAAGCTGTTATTATGCTATGCCGATTCGTTTATTCATCACGCAGAAGCACAACGAAGCGGATGCAAATAACAAAATAAATTTATTTCTATGGTTATGGCAAGCTCTTTCGGCGGGGTAGGTCGTGGCCGAAAGGCTGTATGCAAGATACGTCGTGGAAAAACAAAAGGCAAATAAAATGTAGGACGATTGGAGGCTCTTGGATTATATAAAGAGGTAAGCTATTTTTGCAAGAGCGGGTTACTGTAAGTCATCATTTTGTTACTGTTTCTTCCTCAGTATACTCTATCGTTTTGAGGATTCTTGCAAACCGTTCGGGCATCACAGCAAAGGCATGGTCCCAGCAGAGGGTATTTGCAATGAACCAATTTGCGAGCGTGTCGCCGTCATCGTTCGACCATCGATCCCAATGACCGTCGCTCGGCCGCTGAATTCTCCACAAGAATTTCTTTCCGCACTGGCTGCAGTTCGAGTTTTTGATCATGGACATGAATAGCTCTCCTTGTATTTTATGTTACCGGTGAAAAGCAACCTCCGGTATCGCCGGCGGCGTAGGAATTACCCTTCGCGCACAAATGAACGACCTCACCTTACTTGCGTCGAAAACCGGAGAAGCCGGGTCAAGGCTGCTTATTTTCACCATACCCGATGAATGGATGAACGATCTATCCTTTAAATAGAGCGCCACATGAAGTATCTCTGCCGGAACATTCTCTCTGGCTTTACGGCCGAAAAACAACAAATCCCCTTTGTGCAAATTCTGAAACTTTTCCCCAGGAGCAATCTCGATGCCCTGTTCTGCCTGTTGGTATGCGTCGCGGTTGAGCTGAATGCCGTTCATCAAGTAAACCGTTTTCGTGAAGCCGGAACAGTCCATTGCTTTCGTTGATGTCCCTCCCCAGAGATACGGCACACCGAGGAGCGACCGCGCCGTTTTTTCAACACCGTCAGGCGTCGGCTTTACATTTTTCTTCCACGATTCAAAATCTGAAACACCGGCGGTCGGAACAAAACCCTTCCGTCCATCGGGCAATTCAACCATCGTCCATGCGCCTAAGCTGCCTGCATTCTTCATGAGCGAGCCTGCCACAAGGTCGCACACAGGATAGGAATGTGCGCGAGCCTCCTGGCGAACCGTTTCGTAGGTTGACACGACGAACACCTTCCGCGCAGCGACCCATGCATCTGCTTCACTTTTGGCGCAGCGGACAAACGACTCGTTGTTCATCCACCCCAAATATTTATCCGATGTCTGGAGAAAGTACCATCCGGAGTTTTCTTTCAACACTTTGACGACGCTTCCCATTGTCGCTTGCGAAACAAGCTCGGACGATTCCTTGGGCTCTCCCCTCATATTCGCAACGCTTACTCGTACAATGCCCCAGCCCTGTCCCGCAAGCTTTGCGTCGGGAAGAACGATGATGCCGTCCGTAATTTTTTTGACAAACGGGGACACGGCCTCAATGGCCGCTCGCTTCGCTTCCGCATTATCGACTTCGCCAATGAGGGCGACCCCTTTATTTGTTCTTTGTAGTGTCACTTCAAAAATTGCAAGCTTCCGGTCGGGCGCATATTTTGATTTAACATGCGCGATGATGCCGGCAAGACGGATGTTCTCTTGAGAAAGGTCTGAACATCCCAGAAAAAAGAGAAGAAAGGAAAATAGAAAAATGAAAAAAATGGTTCGTTTCATGCTTGTCTTATTGAACTTGGAATGGCAATGGTCTGCAATATACGAAATCAATAAAAAAAACGCGAGAAGAAAAAGTCTGAAAGAACCGCCGATAGTCATAATGACACATCCTCAAGTTTTCACTATGTCACTCTGAGCGGAGCGAAGAGTCTGAATTGTGCGAGGGCTCGTTCGGAAGAACGATAGAAATCGCCGGTTATGCAATAAACGACGACCGGAAGTATCTGTTTGAGGCTGCGACAACCGCAAGGACGAAAACCATTAATAGCGTGCTATACACGGCCGCGCCGCCGATGTTAAACAACCGAAGCTGAGAAAGTATTTCTACCGAAAGGGGTTTCGTACCTGTAGGAATACAAAAGAATGGATGATACAAATTCTCCGACAGAATTTATGAATACGAGAAGTGCCCCCGACACGATCGAAGGCATGATAAGAGGCAGAATAATTTTTCGAAACGTCTCTCCCCCCGACGACCCAAGGGTCTCGGCGGCTTCCTGCAGCGAAGGATTGAGGCCATCGAGTCCTGCAGTAGTGGAACGATAGAGCAAAGGCAAATTTCTCACCGCATAGGCAAGAGGCATAATCCAAAATGTCCCGACTAAAATTGAGTGGAACGAAAAGAGCGATGGCCGGTTGAAGCTCAAAATCAAACCGACGGCGATCACGGTTCCGGGAATTCCGAACGGAAGAGAGAGGACAATTTCCAACGGCCGGCTCCCCCAAAATTTTCTTCTGTTGATGAGATATGCCGCCGCAACACCGACAATAACTACCATTATCACAGCGAACAGGGACATTCGGATGCTGTTGACAAACGGGTCAAAAAGATGGGGCTCGCCGAGCAAGCGGCGATAATTTTCGGCAGTAAATGAAGTAGGAAATATCTGGTACGTCCAGGACCCTTCTTTGATGAACGATAGGACAACAATGGTCGCGACCGGAAGAGCGAAGAGAAGGGCAAGCGCAAACGTCAACGCGAGAACAATAATTCTCGTGAACACGCCGTGAGAGATCTTCGAACTCCGGACAGTTCCCTTCGAACCCATGCCGTGCCGATGAGAATCCTGCCACCACCTCAGCAAAAGAAGGAAACAGACTGAAATAATAGTCAACAGTATCGCCAGGGCCGCAGAAGAAGAATTGTCGCCGTTAAGTTTCGCAGTATAGATTTCCAGAGTGAGGAACCGCGTCGTTCCGCCGAACAGCAGCGGTGCAGAAAACGAGGCCATGCTCGACATGAAGGTCATGAGCGAGGCGCCGACAAAGGCAGGCGTAAGCATGGGAAAAAGAATTTTCCACATTGTGCGCGCCCTGCTCGCCCCCAGGCTCGCCGATGCATCGAGCGCGTTGCCGTCCAGCTGAGACAGGGCGGAAGAAACAAAAAGATAAAAATAGACATAAAACGAATAGACATGGACACAAACGATCCCCGTCCACCCGCTCACGGTAAAAACAGAAGGAGATAAGCCGGAGATCAACGAGAGAACTCGAGAAAGCATACCGCTCTCCCCGATCAGAAACAAAAAAGAAATCACGCCGACCAACGGGGGCAATGCAAGCGGGATGAGAACAATTTTCGAGAAAAATGATTTTGCCGGAAATTCGATATACTGGAACACGTACGCGATGAACGTTCCCACAATCCCGCTGCCGATAACGCTCAGGATCGAAATGGCAACGGAGTTGAGTGTCGCTTCAAGCAAGGAAGAGCGGAGTAAATGATTGTATGCCTGCGTCGAATATCCCTGCGCCTCCGTTGAGAAGCTCTCTTTGACAAGTTCATACAATGGAAACAGAATGTAACCGCACGCAAAAAAAACGACAATGAGCAACATTGAGCCTGATGCGGCGGTGAACCGCTTCGACGGACTATTATTCACTGTTGACCTTTCGCTGAACCGAGCCGGCAAACGATACGGATGCGAGCCCGCCGACTTCGCCGTTGAATCCCTTATCTGAAGACGAACGAATCGCTTTAACAAGCTGCCCGGCAAAATCGATGGTGTATTCGACGTTTGAGCCGGAGAATTGTTTATCGATGATCCGGCCCTTTGCTTTTTCGGAATCGGCAGACAGCACAATTTCTTCGGGGAGCACCGCAAGAAGTTCTTTCGCAGCAATAGTGATGATGCCGAAATATTCCTTACACATTTCAGATGAAAATAGATTTGCGTGCCCGATGAACGCCGCGGTGAACGCATTGCCGGGATGAAAATAAAGTTCATCCGGTGTACCGACTTGCTGCACGATACCTTTATTCAGTACCGCAATACGGTCCGACAATGCAAGGGCTTCACCCTGGTCATGCGTTACATAAATGGTCGTAATGCCAACCTCCCGCTGAAGGCGTTTGATTTCTGCTCTGGTTTCGAGCCGGAGAGCATAGTCGAGGTTTGAAAGAGGCTCATCAAATAGCAAGACCCCCGGCTCCACGACGACCGCCCGTGCAACGGCAACGCGCTGCTGTTCGCCGCCGCTCAACAGCGGCACCGGAATGTCCTCCTTATCCGACAAATGGACCTTTTCAAGAATATGCTGGACTTTTGCCCGGATTTCATTCCTCGCTATTTTTTTAACTTCGAGGCCGTACGCGACGTTTTCAAACACCGACATGTGCGGAAACAATGCGTAGTTCTGGAATACGATTCCGACGTTTCGCTTCTGAGGGGGAAACAAAGTAATATCGACGCCATCGACGACTATAGTTCCGGTTGAAGGCAGCTCAAGTCCGGCGATCATCCGAAGCAGCGTCGTTTTGCCGCAGCCGCTGGGGCCAAGAAGGGAAAAAAATTCGCCTTCACGGATTTCTATCTCTATCGGTGCGAGCGCCCGAAGATCACCAAAAGATTTTGAAAGATTGTGAAGATGAAGAGAAGACAAGAGAAGAATTAAGAATTATGAATTAGAAATTAGGAATTAGGAATTAGGAATTAGGAATTAAAAGATAGGAATAACAAATTAAGAACTTGTTGGTTGTTGATTGTTCATTGTTGATTGTTAATTGCTTCGGCCTTTGATCTCCTCGTCCCATTTTCTCATCCATTCCGATTCATGCTGTGAGATCATTTCCCAATCGACATGCATCGCGGTGAACGAAGTCGAAGTGATCCATGACGGCAGCTTCTCTTTTGGAATACCATTCCGCGCGGGGATGCGGTAAAATTTATTTGCTTCTATAATAAGGCTCTCCTCGCTCGTCACAAATTCATAAAATTTCTGGGCCAATTCCAAATGTTTCGCGCCGGAGACAATGGCGATACCGTCAGTCAGCACCACCGTTCCGCTAGCCGGGACATTATAGTCAAAGGGATAGTTGTTCAACTTCGCCTGCAGGACGACATCGGGCATATCCCAGACCGAAACAGCCGCCTCTTCCCTGGCGAGCTTCAGATACATTTGCGTCGGGTCGGACGTGTACGATTTTGTGTTCGCATCCAGCCGGCGAAGCCAGTCGAATCCGTTTACCTCCGACCCGTACTTTGCCACCGACGTTGCAACCATTGCAGAAAAAATTACGCGCAGCGTTCCCGACGCGAGCGGATAGCGGAGAATAATTTTACCTTTCCACTGAGGTTCGAGAAGATCGTTCCAGTCCTTCGGCGCATCGTTCTTCGCCAGCATGTGGGAGTTGAAAACGATCACCTCCGGAGTGATAAACGTTCCGTACCATCTATCCGCGGCGCTTTTGAATTCAGGCGCGATGCTGTCAGCCCATGAGGGGCGGTACGGCGCAAGAAGGCCTTCCTTTTCTGCACGCATGAAAATTGTCGACGGCGCCCCCCACCACACATCGGCCTGCGGGTTTGCCATCTCCGTCCGGATTCTGTCGTACGCTTCCTGAGAGCCCATATCGAGCCATTGAACATCGACGCCCGGGTTCGCCGCTTCAAATTTTTGCGCGAATTCCTCGAGCATATCTTTCCCGTGAGGAGAATAAACAACTAACGGCGTTTTGGCTGAACGCGAACATCCGGAAGCCGCCGCAATGACGAGCAGACACGATAGTATAAACCTTTTTGTCCTTATTGTCTTTCTCACTTTTCCCGGCTTACTTCTTGCTTCCCAAAGAAATCATATTGGCGAACATGCGGAATGCTCCTTTATTGACTTCCTTCAATTCTCGGTACCACACGTATGCGGTGTAAAGGTAAGTACCTTCTCCGTACTTTGCAAAAAGCAAACCAGTGTCAAGAGGGGGTTCGCCGGGGTCTGAGGAAGCTACAAGTTTATCGTATTGTGCCGGAACACTCGCCGGCATGTACAATGACCTCTCCTGCACCCAATCATCCCACGCAGTGGAATCGATCGTGTTCGGGTAATTGAAAAGAATGTTCCCCGGTTTAAGCACTACAACCGGCGCGGTTTCGACCGTAATTCGATTCCGTGAAATTGAAAAAGGATATGGAGCATACTCGGGCTTCCATTCATCGATACGCTGGTACATCACGATCAGCGTGCCGCCGTTTTTCACATACTCCAGAAGGCGGGCGTTGTTCTTTGCCAGGTCAGGACGGAAAAGATATGCGCGGATGTCAATGATGACAGCGGTGAACGACCGAAGGTCGCCGGATGACAAATCGTCTTCCGTGAGCAGGCGGTGTGATACGTTCAGGTCGCTCAAAGTCTTGCTGAACACGTCGTCGTAACTTTGAATTACGCCGACATTCAATCGCGGGGCGATGGTAACCGCGAACTTCTTCAGCGCCGCCGTTGCGGTATCGCCGTCAATGCATACACGGACCGGATACGTTCCCTCTGCAAGGATGGCCGGAGGGATGATCGTCACACTGTCGGTGTACACGCTGTCTTCCCTCCCGATGACAAACTCGGTGTTCAGCGCATCCCATCCAGCCGGTACAATTGCTTTGACTCTCCCGGCAGCCTTGTTGGGGAAATAATTCTTCACCGCGAATTGAATTTTCAGCGGCTCATCGGTTACGCGAAAGACTTGTGAAGAAAGTGAAATTGTCTGGAACGGAGCAACGTCCGCGAAAACGGGTATTTCTTCCGTCTCTCGTTTCCCTTCCCGTTCAAAAGTAGCATCAACAGTAATGAGCGGTAGTGTCCGTATTGTTTCGTACAAATGCCTGACTTTGGGGTACGTATAACGAGCGTTGCTCGCGACGGAAATTTCGTATGCAGTCTTTTTCTGATCGTCCAGTTTGCGGCTCGTCCATCCTTCCGGGAGGGAGAGCGTAGCGGCGAGATTAGCAACCGGCGCGAGCTGCTTTATTTCCAGCGTAAACTTCTGATTCCGCACAACAATTGAATCCGACAACGCTATGCTAAGAACCGGCTGGAAAGGAATAAGGGGGAGCCTCGTTTCATCCGGCGTGTGCAGGCCGCCGAGAAAATCATTCCGCACATTCGTAAATTTGCCGCTTGAACGGACGAGAACGTACCGCGTTGAGTCAAAAAATCTCCCGAACCTTCCGCTCGCTATGACCTTGTCCATTCCCTGGGTTCGGTGTTGTGCGAGGGCTTCCATCGCCAGCTGCACAGCCGTCTTCCCGAGCAAAAGAGTGTCAGTTGAGACGGCATTGACGACATCTGCTTTCAAGAGCGAATCCCGCTGAGAAAAAATCCTCATGAACAGTTTCTTCGGCTGGAAAAGCGCAACACCCGGTTCCTTCAGCTGCTCCGGATGGTATTTCGGATCCGACGCTAGCCAAAATGCCTGCAGTGCCGCAATACCAACGGCTTGATGATTGCCATGACCTGAGACGCTATCGTGGTTCGTGAAGAGGACTTCCGGTTTCAATTTGCGGATGATGTACACCAAACGGGCTATTGTGCTGTCTTTTCCCCAAAAGTCAAAGGTCTCTTTCGCGGTCTTCGAAAATCCAAAATCGACGAAATTCAAAAAATAGACTTCGCTGCCAATGATGTGCGCCGCCCGCTCTGTCTCCGCTGTGCGAAGCACACCGAGATCGCTGTACAACTCCGGACCAATCTCGTTCTGTCCCCCCTCACCGCGGGTGAAACAAACGGAGTAGACCTTTACGCCGTATTTGTACCGGTAGTACGCAAGGGTAGCACCATCCTCATCGTCAGGGTGGGCAGAAAGGTTCATGATCGACGGAACATGCTGGGGAAAACCAGGCGTTGAAAACACAAACGCACAACAGAGAATCAGAAGAAATCTTTTCATAGAGTTAAGGCAAAAACGGTTAGGGGGAAGAATTTCCTTCAATATATTCAATTATAGATCAATGAACAATGAGCAGTCAACAATGAACAATTAGCAAGGAACAAATAGAGTTTTATAATTCTGTCCTAAAGCTTTTCCCATTTTTCTACTTTCCCGCTCACTACGTTAAAGAGCGAATGTGCTCTTGGTAGCGATATATTCTGTAGCGCCACGAATTTTTTACGATCTCTCTTTTTAAGTTTTTTTCTGAGGTGCTCCAATTCGTATTGGAGCTGTCCTCTTGCGACATTTATCCTCTTTCGTGAAAATTTTTTGCCGATTTTCTTCCTATCAAACGCATAGCCTCGTTTGGTCGACTCGATGAACACTCCCATCAAATAGCGATCAATGGCCCATAGACTGTTCCGTTGCGCTTTAAACCGTATCAATTGCGGATGATGCTTATAGCCTTTTGTCAAACCTCGCAAAACTTTCCTTGCAAGAAGGCCTTCGCGCCAAAGTGCCACCAGCCCTTTCGAGTCGAGGTATTGCGGGTGAAGCGACCACAATCTCATAACCGATCTCTCCTTGGAAGGAGCGCATCAATGCACATCCCAGCGTTGATTGGTAACCGGAGGCGCAGTTGGAGGCATAATTGAAATAAAGCCGTAACCGGCAGACCGGTGGCAGCCGTTGCATGCATCGAGTGTCTCCCCGTACGCCGATGTAAATGTTGAGCTTGTTTTAGAAGCAATCGCCTGGCGCATCAACGGAAGTTGTGTCTCCTGGACGCTTTGAAGGACGCCGGAAATATCCAGGCCATTCTTAAACACGTGCAGCGCTCTTGCTCCATCCATCGTCTCGCTCATTTCATCCAACTCATACAACGCCAGATCCCAATTCGATGCCCCGACTGCAAACCAGAGCTTGGCCGCATGAAGTTGGATTGTCGTCATATATTCCCCCAACCCCGGCGCTTGTTGTTTGAGCTGGTCAAGCTGCTGCTGGATGTCCTTCAGAGAATCCTGAAGCAATGCGACAACGGACTTCAAATCCTGGGGTTGTGAAGCATCCCCTGCCGAGACAATTGTTGAGGAAAAAACAATCTCACTAAGAAGCAGAAATACAATCGCTGCAACGCCGACATTTCTCTTTTCCATACGATCATCTCCGTTACATTATTCCTGTCAACGAAAAAAGCCATCCAAGAATTGCTGCACCAACAACAATCCACGCAGCATGAAAATTCCATATCACAATCGCGGCTGCAGCAACGATAAAAATAATCCACGAACCGGGATTTACCAGTGTTGATATGCCAAGTATCGCGCATACCGACAGCATCAAGCCAAGCGAGGCCGCGTTGACGCAGTCAAGAAAGCCGGCGGTCGATGCCGATTTCCGCAGTTTTGGCACGAACGGGCTTATCGCGAGGACATAGATGAACGATGGAAGAAATATGCCGACCGTTGAAACCAGCGCTCCGGGGAATCCAAGAATCAAATATCCGATGAACGTCGCAGTCGAGAGAACCGGCCCCGGAGTGAATTGCCCGACCGCAATCGCATCGAGCAGCTGAGTTTGTGTGAGCCAATGCCTCGCGTCAACAAGCCCGCCTTGAAGGAATGCCGCCAGTACATATCCGCTGCCGTAAAGTATAGAACCGATCTTAAGAAAGAATAATCCAAGAGTAGAAATGGTAGGGGGAATTGCCGCGAGTTCAGACGATTTGGATGAGGCCGAAATAATCATTGCGGGCAACGCTATCGTCAACAGTATAGGAAGAGGATGTTCCTTCAATCGATTTCGATTTCCCCACAGGAGTCCGAAAATCCCGGCAGCAGCCAGCAATATTATCGCATCCACTTTCAAAAAACTCAATATGCACACGACAGCACTGACAACCAGCATGAAACGACTCTTTACCTGCGGTTTACCGAGGCGGATCACTGCGGCAAGAATGATGGCAATAACTGCCGAACGAATTCCCCAGATAAAATTGCTGATTTGCGGAACAGAACCGTACAGAACATACAGATGCGCGAACACGAGGGAAATGGCAGCAGCAGGAAGAATAAAACTGATCCCGGCGATCAGGAGACCTTTCCACCCTGCTCTGACGTAACCGATATAAATTCCCATTTCGGTCGAGTTCGGGCCGGGAATAATATTTGTGGCGCCAAGCAAGTCGAGAAAATATTCATGCGTGATCCATTTCCGTCGTTTCACGACCTCGTCTTCCATCATTGCTATATGGGCTGCGGGTCCTCCGAAGGAAATTGTACCAAGCCGCAGAAACAGAAGTGCGACCTCCCGCAACGCGCCACTTGAGCTTTGCCGGGCGCTGACGGTATCGCCCTTGACATCCGGCATGCGTTCACCGCTCCAAGATCAAAATTGAAAAACTCCCCGGCTCCATTTGCGGTCGCGGACGCGGATTCTCGGGCGTTGCAGCAGGGGCCGGACCGAATGTTGCCGCGGATAAATAGATCCTATGCGTCTTTTCATCCAACGCCATTGTTCGTGAACCTCGCTGGGTCGAAACGTTATCGAGAACTGAAAATTTGCCCGCAGAATCTTCCTGCACTACGGTCACAGTTCCTTCGCCGTTCGAACTGAATGCAAATTGGGTTCCGGGATCATACGCTGTTGCATCGACACCCGCTCCGATTGGAAGCGATGAGACAATTTTGCCTGTCGATGCATCGAGAATCATCATCAATTTATTCCCGCATCCAGAAAAAAGAAAATTATGTTCACGATCAATCGATAAACCGGATGGCCCTTCTCCCGGTGCGATAGGCCAGCGTCCGATGATTTTCAACGAATTGGATTCAAACGCCACGATCATACTCTTATCCTCAAGGTTGACGAAGACCTTCCCTTTTCCGTCTGCGGCCGCAAACTCAGGCTTTCCGTCAAGAGAAAGATACCCTGCGATTGAATCCGTCTGGACGTCGATTGCCGTTGCGTTTGAGCTTCTCCCGTTGAAAGTGAAAACTCGATGGGAGTACGGATCGTAACAGATTGCATCCGGGTTGCTCGCTTGCATTTTGATCACTTTGATAGTCTTAAGCGTTGCAAGGTCGAACACCGTCACCGAAGAATCACGCCCGTTGCTCGTATATCCGCGGCCGAATTCCTGAGCAAGTGCAATGCCGTGCACTCCTGTTGTATTCGGAATGTCTCCTACGATGGTTTTACTCTGCGTATCGAATACCTGTACGTGTGTGCCGCGGGAGATATAAAGGCGGTGAGCAGCCGCGTCGCAGTTAAGATAGTCCCATCCTCCATCTCCTCCTATCTTAACATTGTCAACGACCTTGTAGCCGGAACCCTGCGCCGCCACCGGCGAGGACCCAAAGACGACAAGAAAGGAAACAAACACAACGATAGATGTTTTCATATGATCCTTTCGAACTATGTTGGTGAAAGTAATTTAGTCCTAAGTCCTTAGTCCTATGTTCTGAGTTCTTAGTGCCGGGTTCTACGTTCTAAGCCTTGAGTTGTAAGTTTTGAGTTCTTGACTCTAAGTTCCGATTACTGTTTACTGTTTACTGCTCACTGTTTACCGTTTACTGTTCACTGTTCACTGTCTACCGCATCTTCACCAGCTTCTGCGTGGCGGCCGCCTGCTGCCCGCCTCCGCTGATGACAACCCTGAAGAAATAAACGCCGTTGGCGATTTCATCTCCGTCTTTATCTCTTCCATTCCAATAAAGATTATCGCTTGAACTTGTGTACCCGTTGATGCCTATATGTACTTTCGATGAAAAATCGAGATCCTGAATCAGACGCCCTGCGACGGTGTAAATTTTTATGTGCACGCTTTGCGGGTTATCGGTTCCGGCGAGGATGAACGTAAACGTTGTCCCGTTGGGAAATGGATTTGGAATATTGTAGACTTCCGAGAGCTGCAACGTATTTGTTACGTTGACTGACAACATCGTCGTGTCTGAAAAATTTCCCGCAGCATCTTTGGCAAAATAGCTCAAGGTGTGCTGGCCTTCCGTCAGCTGGGGTGTCCACCGGACTTCGGCGATCACCGGAGCGGATCCGGCCGTAAACTGAATACTGCTGTTTCCCGCGTAGTACACCTGGTTACCGTCTAGTTGAATGGAAACGTTTGAAGTATCGTTTTGCGCAATCGCCGCCCCATTCGGATCGCTTACAAGGAACATCACTACCGGTGCGGCGCGAACATAATCGCCGTTCATCACTTGCGTATTATCAAATGTGACGCTCATCGAAGGACTGGTGGTATCTGCTAAGACGGTATACGGCATAACGACGGTATTATTCGATTTGTAATATTCCGTGATGACATTGTTAGGGTCGGCCTGAAACGTGAATGAATGATTGCCGCGTATCCCCCGGCTGTCGTACTGAGTCTGAACATGGGCGGAGTCCTGAGGGTTGATAACAGGAACGATCGTACTCTTAAGAGTCCGGAGCGGGCCGCTGTCATCGGTGAGGATAGCGACCAGGACACTGTCTGCTGCCGATGCACCGACATTATAGACACTCGCTCCCACGTTGATGATCTCCCCTTCCTCCATCGTCGACTTCTGCAACGCTACTGTGTTTTGAGAAAGGACGAGCTCCGGGGGCAACTGCGCTTTGATGCTCCAGTCGGTGATGACCGGCGAATTTAAGGACGAACTTGCCGCCAAATTGAATATCAGTTGGCCGTTGGGATACCGAACCGCGGAAATCTTCTGAAGATTCACTGATGACGAATCATACGATTTAAAAAGTGTATCGATATGTCCGCTGTTCATAATGCCCAGCATCGTAACGGTTGCGTGTGCGCCGGCAGGAACAACTCTGTCTATTAAAAGCTGGTTCCATCCGCTGACCGGACCGATAGCCGGAGTCGTAATATTGCCTGTTGAAGTGATCTGGACGATTGTTGTATCGAGAACGACCTTTCCCGTTGTGCTTTTCTTCCATGCCTCTTGAACGCTCCCCGGAACAGCCCCTTTTCTTCCAATGATGGCCCACGAATCCCGGTATCCGACTGAATCGATGAATTTGCTTCCAATGGTGTGATAACCATTCTTTACTGCACTGGTTAAGTTGTAGGAACCTTCACCGATAATGGCTGCCACAACAATTTCACCATTCGTAATCGAATTAAGAAATTGAACAATAGAATCGGCAAAGGCAGCGTTGCCGTAAAGGTCATACTGGGCCACTTTAATCACTGTGTCTGCATTCGGGTCGATGACGACGATGGAATAACCTCTCGCAAAAGTGTTCGGCAGTTTGTTTGCTCCATTAATCTCGACCGCACCAAAATACCCATCTAAAACCCCACCCGAAATCGCCTGAATAACGATAGTGGTATTCTGTATTTTTGTACCGGTGCCTGGGAAATAGAGAGTGCGAATAAATGAATTTCCCTGCCATCCAACCGAATCTATTTGACCGATACTTTTCGTAGGATCCGTTCCCTGATAAAATGTCCCTGTTGACCAATTGCCCGAGTTCGTTTGGAATTTTGCACGCCAATAATATCTCTTCGGGCTTCGCAATGAGGCGAGGGGAAACGAAGTCGACACGACACCCATTGGAACGTTGAAGGTTACCGGCGTAGAATAATTGCTGAGGGTATCAACCTGCAGCGTAACAAGCGTAGACGGGCTATAAAGCTGCGTGGTCGGGTTCAGCAGAACGAGATTTGAAACCAACGCTGCGGACATCGGTTGAGGTTGAACGATTTTAAAATCGGTAGACGAAACAAAAAATGCTTTCGTTGCGGAGTTGTCGCTCTTTGATAACTCTGGTATTTTGTTTGAAGGATCGAGCGTCACAATAACGTCATGTTCATCGGCCTCTTGCTTGATGGTAATATACACTGTCAAAGTATCGTACACCAGGGGCATAGGCCTCCGTAAGAGCCACGACTGAATTACCTGCGAATGGTAGACATGCTGAATTTCAACATCGACGCTGTCCCTGGTGACGGAGCCGTAATTAGCATAGACAATGTTCACAGCAACGCTGTCCTGAACGTCGGTCAACACGGGAGACGAAGAGGTGATGAGATTTTCCTGAATAAACAGATTCGGGAGAAACGGAATGGGCAGGTCGACGGTCGGATCGCCGATCAATGTATTATTAAACAACATGATCTGGTTTACGGTGCTCAGTCCCTGTTGGGATATTTGCCTGAGTTTCGCCGTTAAATGCGCCGCGCCGACACGAACAATGGAATCTTGGAGCATCGCAGAATAAAAGATCGGCGGGAGCGACGTTGCGATGCTCTCAAAACCTAAAGATGAATTGCCGATATAATCAATCGCGCTTGCTTCCGGTCCGACAATGAACAGCTCGCTGAACGATGTAATCTGCGGCTCAGCAAACTTTCCCGTCGAACATCCCATGTCCGTAATCAAAGGATACCGTCCCCGGGAATTCTTCAACTGAAGAGGGTCGCCGATGCTGTTGTCCCACGTTTGCGTACCGCTATGGCCGATGTATGAAATAAAAATTCCGCCTGTTGAAATCGCATCCGTTACCTGCTGCGGTGTAAACGGGCCGAAATCGGATTGGGGGTTCACCGTCTTATAAAAATCTGCCACAATACCGCCGATAGGTGCCGGCGCCGCCAATGTATAGGCCACCTCGTCATTCACCGATTTCAAAAGATCAACTTGTCCCGCGACCGTAGGATCGCCGCCGCTGAAAAATATATAGTGTTTATTCCAATCATCATACGGTGTTGTTATGGTAGAATTATAGAATGAAAGGTACTGGGTCAGATCGCCTACATTATCCACGGGAATCCGACCGACATACATCTGCGGCAAATCCGTAACGGTGTCAAGAAGCGCATAGGCCACATCGCTGACTGGATATCCTACGGAAGGGACATAATTTATAGCGGTGTAGCTGGCATAATAAAACTTATAGTCATACGACGCATCGCCGAGAAGCGTAAGATATGAAGGATACGGAGCATTCCACTGGAACGACGATTGAACAAACGCCTGGAGCGCTTCTGCAGTCGGGTAGCCAAAACCGAATTCATCGAAGATATCGTTGACGCTGAATAAACGCGCATTCAGGTGTTTCGCTGCCGCCACATTCTGTACATACTGGACTGCTTCAGGATAAAATTTTGGATGCGTGATGGCGATGTAATCGGTCTGGCCTTTGTTAAACCGGAGTCCCGCGAAATTTTTTATCGTCGTAAAAACTGGGGTATAAACCTTCGACTGCGGCATAATAACGTATTGTTCCTGCGAACCGACGGTGTCGCAGAACGTAACGGTGTACGGCGCCAAACCGGAGAGAACATAGTTTGATATTCTTTCAGCCGACGGTTTTATTCTATAGAGAAGGAAATTTGGCGACTGCAGACCGGAAATCTGAACGTTCCGGAAATGCCGGTCGGTAAGTGTCCGGAAATCAAAGAGGAGCGTATCGCCCACAACTATGAGCTGCCGGGGATATTCGATTTCAAACCAATCGTAGATAATGCTGTTCGTAGTCGCAGTCGTCGGATAGGAATACAGCGAAACGGAATTCGACCCTGATTTGAGTGATGTTGCCGGAGCCCGCCCGGACAGGACGGCTTGATCCCCAAGATTGAGGATCACATTGTTCAAATCCTTTCCACCGTTCAACCGAATCGCAATATTATGTGCGGCCGTGGGTATGTTAGCCCCCCAGCTTGCAAATTTTGCGTAGAGCGTGACACTGTCCGTATTGGAGACAATATTGCTCGCCGTAAAATTTTTGGTGGCTGTACCGGAACCGTTCAGAAAATCCCACGGCCAGATATCGAACGGATTCCAGCGGTAATCCTGTGAAGAATAGGTGTCGGTAGCCGACATCTGGAGGCCTGGATATGGTCCTTGAACCTCCATGTGGATAAATGCGGTGTACGTCTTGAGGGTGTCCGTTGTTGCAGAATTGACAGGATTTTGGTTTAGACGCAAACCGTTTGGGGTGCCCCATGTCAACCAGAGAATTGTTGAATCCGTATAGCGGTTGAGATATTCGTTATACTGCTGGGAAAGCGCTGTGGTTATGATGCGATGCAATCCCGTATAATTGCGCAAAGCAGGAAATTCGAGATAGCCGCCGGAGATGAAGATTCCGTTGCTGTCGCCAGAAACATATATGGGAATTTCTTTTCCCCGGTCAAAAATCTGAAAGGTCCCAGGGTCAACGCTCGCAATAGCGGGGTATATCGAATCCAACTCTGTTTTAGTAATCCGGTATATACCGTCGTTTGGGATTTGCAACTTGATATATTTTGCCGATGTATTAAACCAGCCCCCTGTTGTATCGCTCACCGCGGGCATCTGGTACGGCTGGGCATCATCAAAATTAACAATGAGTTCCCGAAGGATGCGGTCAAAATGAGGATCATTCAATTTCACTTGCGGACGTGCAGCACTGGTTTTTGTTGTCGCCTTGCTAAGCTGCATGTCTACGGATTGCGCGAAGGAAGCCGCATGAGTCGACGGATTAGCATAAAATGGAGTAACTTCAATCCGCGCCAAATAGTATCCCCGATACCAGCCGTACCCGATAACCCTGGCGCCGGGAGCTGACGGCAGTTCTCCCCCAGGAATCTCTTCAAGCGTTTGCTTAACGGTAGTCGTATCGTGCGTTGAGGGAACGTGCAGCACTCGATATATATTCTTCAAAGAAGATGGAGCAGCGGCAAAGCCTGTACGCTGGACCTGATTTCCTCGGATGGAGATAGCGCATAATACAAAACTCGTTGAGAAAGCACGGCATGCCCTGCGTTCACGTCATGCATGTCCAACGATAACTTCATCTTCACCACACTGGGGCTTTGTGCGATTACCTGCATTGATCCCCAGGAATACTTCTTTACATTGTGGCCGGCTGAAAAGAGGAATTCGGATTGAAAGAAGATCATCAATACAGCAAGCGCCAGCGCCTTTTTTAAAAAATAATTTTGTATTTGCACAACCATGTTCATCCTGAGCAAGCGGCGCAGCTTCATCGCGCCGCGCGTCGAAGGACATCCTGAGCTATCCGGTTCCGCTTTGCGGAACCGGAGCGTCGAAGGATAACCGATACACATTAAAACACAATATTTATTTTGGGGAAGCTACCTGTATATGCGCTGTTCTTCCCGTTTCTGTCGAGCCTTTTGAAGGAAAATATAAAAAATGAATTTCGGGATTCCGAGAAAGTATCTCCGCCACAAACGCTGCGGCTCCTGGAAGAATCTGAACAACCATTCTAAATGGACTTTACGCAGTGCCTTCGGCGCCCTTATTTTTTCCCCCGACATAAATCCGATGCCGGCACCGACCGTCATCATTACCGGAACACGAAGCTCATGATAATGCTTCCAGAGCCACTCATCTTGCTTTGGGGTACCCATTCCGATCAGAAGAATATCGGAGTTGCTTGCATTGATCGCGGAGATGACCGTTTCGTCGCCGAGGTCGACGAAGCCGTGATGGGTACCGGCAATAACCACACCCGGGAACAAGCCCTCAAACTTATGTTTTAAAGCCTGTAAAGTATGCTCAGTGTCTCCGAAGAAAAATATCCGCCAATGGCGAAGGTTGGCTTCCTTCAGGAGCAGCTCATAAAGATCGGTACCGTTAAAAATTTTCTTGAACGATTTCTCCTTCCCGTACAGGAATTTGCCGGCAAGATACATCCCATATCCGTCGGGCAACGCGATGTCATATTTTCGGTACAGG
>CAWJKX010000223.1:0-69856 GCA_963843065.1 uncultured Bacteroidota bacterium | reverse complement strand
CATTGCTTGGCGATTCTGTGCTTAATAGCGTAGGTCATGAGGCTTGCTGTGTCGTGTAAGTTGAGCTTTTTCATAATGTTATTACGATGGGTGTCCACCGTTCGGACACTAATATAGAGGAGGTCTGCAATTTGTTGGTGCGATTTTCCTTCTGCGATGAGTTGGAGGACTCCCTTTCACGCGCTGTCAACGGTCCGACATACGAGGATAAATAGTTTTCAACGCCCGTGCTTGTTCCTGGCATCGTCCTTTTGAGGTAGCCGTCTAACATGATTTTGGAGATCGTCGGACTAAAAAATGCCAGGCCATCATAGACAGCCCTGACCGCTGAGTAGAGATCGTCCGGAGAAATATTTTTGAGCAGGTATCCATTTGCCCCGCTTTGAAGAGTCTGCGCAACGTAACTCTTCATTGTTGTACGCTGATAGGACCAATATTTTGACATCGGGAAGTTTTTTCTTGATAAGGCGCGTTGCATCAAGACCGCTTAACTCCGGCATGCTGATATCCATAAGCACAACGTCAGGCTCTTTTAGTATCGCAAGTTCGACCGCAATTTTGCCGTTCGGAGCTTCGCCGACGACTTCGAATTCCGGGTTTAACGAAATGAGCGAGACTATCCCTCTCCGAACAATCACATGGTCGTCGGCGACAATGATTTTGATTTTTTTCTTATCGGCCATTGAGAGGAATCTCAATATGAATGGACGTTCCTTTTCCCTTTTCGCTCGTGAGCGTGAATTCTCCTTGAAGCCCTTCGATCCGATCTTTCATATTGACAATGCCGAGGCCGCTCGTCCAGAGGCCTGAGTCGCCGCCGTGATTACTGTCGAATCCTTGGCCGTCATCGATTATTGTCAAGATCAACGTATCGTTTGGTTTTTCAATTTCGATCCGGGCGCTTTTCGCACCAGAGTGCTTCGCGATGTTCGTGAGCGCCTCCTGGATCACCCGATAGACTGTAGCTTCTGCTTTCGGATCAAAGCGTTTGAGTTCTTCCGGGCACGAGAGCGCGAGGAGAATTTTTGTTCTTTCCTGAAAACGATCCACATAAATGCGGAGTGCCGAGACGAGGCCGAGATCATCGAGAATCGGGGGGCGGAGATCGAAAGCAATCTGCCGAATCGTATTCAACGTCTCGTCGATAACTTGCTTCATTACCGTTACCCGTTCGACCGCTTCGTGGTCGGTGATCGAAGCCTGTCGGACAAGTAAATCGAGATTAAAACGAAGACCGGTGAGCGCCTGGCCGATTCCGTCGTGCAAATCCCGTGTAATCCTCCTCCGTTCTTCTTCCTGAATAAGTGTTAGCCGCGATGTGAGAGTGGCCATTGTTTTTGAATACTTGACGCTCTCCTGGTAGAGCATCGCGTTCTCGAGTGCGAGAGCAGTTTGATTGGCGAGATTCGTAGTAAGCTGAACCTCTTCTTCAGTGATCTCGTGGTACCGGCGATAGCCAACCACAAGGGCTCCAAACCATCTCCCTTTGTTTGTGACCGGGACTCCGAACGCCGAGACAAGGTTTTCAGCATCTATCACCGGAAATTCCAGCGGATCAACGGGAGGCTTATTCGGAAAATTGCTGATAATGAACGGCTGCTGCGAGGCGATTACCCTCCCCGGAATTCCCCGGTTCTTTTCGTTCTTGCCGGACGTGAAGAATTCTGATTTATTGCCGATGATCTCGCGGTACGTAACCAACGAGGTTTTGGCATCGAGAGTTGCGACCGCAACGAAGTGGCACTCAAGGAGCCATGCGATGTTTTTGACGACGAGCTTCAATACTTCTTCAACATCGAAGCTCGAGGTCATTTGCCGGCCGATCTCGTATAAGGCCAGCGTATATCTGTTCCTGTACCGAAGCTCAACCTCGGGGAAGCGTTCGCCCGCTGTACCCAGCATTATCGTGCGGAATTCTCCTGGTCCAACAAGCTCTGATTGGAACCGCGCATGCACCGTAAACTCCCCTTTTGTTTGAAGTCTGGCTGTAACAGTTGACGTTCCGTGCTCGGCAAGCACACGCAAGTGCTCGGCGAACCTCTCACGGTCCTCCGGGTGGAGCAAATCCTGCAGGCAGACGGCATCGAGCTCTTTAAGAGTGAATCCACTCATAAGAAGAAATCGATCGTTCGCGCTAAGCACTTTCTGCCCTGCGTCGGTGATGACCTGAGGATGTCCTTGGTCTTGTTTCATGACGTTGAATTCAGAAGTACGAATTACAGGATGGTGCTTTGATCCAATCATCTCACTTCCGGCACAATGATGGTAATGACTCGCAAACGTAATATACAAAACACCATCTACAATGGAAAGAAGAGACGAAGGGCGCCGGTGTCTCAATTTCACTTGCATGTCATTCCGGCGACAGCCGGTCAACGACTCCCCACGGGTCTATCGACCCGTGGGGTCGTAGACGATTCGTCGGGCATCCATTTTTTTTATATGGATGCCCGGCTAGGCGCGGATGACGCTCATTTCGGAATTGATATTCAGAGTGAGACATACCAGAAAAGCGGCAGCGACTAAGTTTTGTTCTTAGAGGTTATTTCAAAAACCGCGAGCGGTATTTCATTCGGGACCAACAGACGGAAGATGCTAATGACACCGTATCAGCGAACGGTAACAGTATTCGGTGGGAGAAAAAAATCGACGCGAACTTCAAGCTGGCGATTCGGGGTTTCAAACAGCAGATCGTCGCAGAAAATTAATTCTTCAACCGTACTCGGGTTCGTATCGCTGAGCCCTTTCAAATAGACGGTATATTCAAGAAGAAGGCAATAAAGGTCAAACGACAGGATGAGCCTTGGTTTCTCCTTCGCTTCTTTGTCAAACGACGCGCTGATCGTGTTGATATATGTGCACAGCTCAAGCGCCTTCGTGAGCAGTGCTTCGACTCCTGGCACGGATTTGCTTCCCATAAGTTTATTGAGAGACTTGTTTCTTGAGATCTTTCAGCATCGCATCGGCGACTTTCTCAATGACGTCGCGCTGCGAGTAGAAGCCTTCGTCGATCTTTTTGCCAATCTCATTCAGCTTGTTTGTCTTATCAGATTCGTAAAGCGATCGCGCCTCATTGGAAACATTAACCTTATCCTTTGACGTTGCTTTGGCTTCTTGTTCGTCCTTGACCTTTTTGGAAATTGAAGGTTGAACAGGAGCGCCGCTGCCGGCGACTTCACTGATACCCATAGCTTCCTCCTAACGTAGATAAGCGAAAACGTGCCGCATGTTTTGAACTTCTACGATTTTGCTTAGCACGTTCCTTTTCCTTTCATGTATTAATTGCAATATACGAAGATTTTCTTCCTGCGTCGATTGCAACATTGCTCGTAACTGACTTTTCAACTCCTTATTAATCGAAAGAACATTGTGTCCTTTGTCCGGCATCAACTCATGAACTCGATCGAGGATGCGCCCGCGTCGTTGGAGATGTTCCCGAATACCGGCAAAGTCTCCGGCCGATGCATGTACGCCTGCCGTACTCGTTACTTCAAAGAGCGACTGAAAGAGCAGGTACAGTTCCTCATCGCGCCTGATCGAGGAAATCACGGGCGCAGCGTCCGATGTTGCCGGCCGATCGATTCGTTCTGCGTTATCCTGCATGGTCAAACATAACTCCTAATAATTCAGCGATGCGGTCCGAAACTTTCAGCATATCTTCCGGAGGAATTTGACGGATGACCTCATGCGTCTGCGCATCGGTCACGGTAACGACCGTTTGCTTTGTAATGCTGTCGATCGAGAACGAGAGACTTGTGTTGACGACCTGCATTGCCGCGTTGAGCTCTTGTACCGCTGATGCCAATTCCTCCTGCGAAAGAGGACTCTTCCGTAGGCTAGGAGCTGCGTTTTGTTGACCCGATCCTGGTATGTCCAGCGCTGATGCTCCTGCGGGAGCGGCGACTGGTTGTGTTGTTGTCATAGTGTCCATCCTGCATCATTACGATTATGATGAAGTTGTTGATGTGGAGCTGGTAGTTGTTGAACCGGTTGTCGTGTCCGGATAAAGACTGCCGGTTAAGATACTTGACATCTCCTGTTGTGTGGCAAGCATATCTTCATACTCAGCCTGCAACTGAATAAGCTCATTCTGATACTGCGTCGTTTGGTTTGTGATCTGTGCATTGATTGTACTGATCCTGGAGTTGAGGTTCGTCACCTCCGTCGAGGCGGTGCTGCTCATCGATTGCAAGGTTCCCGTTGTTGGTGCGACAAAAGACTTCAACAGGGTGTTCAACTGCACAGCAACGCCGTTGGACGCATTAAAGAGATTCGTAATCTCTGTTGGATCAGCGGCCATAGCTGCATTGAACTTCGAGGTGTCCGAAATGCTGAGCGTGCCGTCAGAGCCCGGCGTAATCCCGATTTCAAAAAGGTTCTCCGGAGCGCCCGACTTCGCCGGCGTAACCTGCCCGTACATCATGGTCTCCAGATTTACCTTCAGCATCGTGAAGGTCATATCTCCTGCAAAGATCTGAGGAGTAGGAGCTGTCGAAGTGCCGCTTGCGGGAGTGATCGATGTCTCGGTATTCAGGTACGAGAGAGCCGCATTATAGTTCGTGATAAATTGCTGCACCATCGATTGCACCTGATTCGTATTGATGCTCACATTGATCGTCGCCGGCGTGTCGGTGGAGCTCTGGACACCGTTCAGCGTCAATGTTACGCCGGTCAGGGCGTCGGTGACGGTGTTGCTGGAGCGGACCATCTCGATCCCGTCAAGCTCAAAATTCGCATCGAGGCTCGACGTGCTCTGGTTCATAAAACCGCCGGCTGTAGAAGTGAAAGCAGTCCTGCCGTAAATCACCGACGAGGAGAGGCCGATGTTCGCGAGGAGTGTCCCGGTCGTATCCGAGAGCGTAATAGCATTCGCCGACCCTGTCTGTGTCGATTGAAGCACCAGCCGGCTTGTCGAAGAAGTGTCGGTGACGACAGATGCCGTAACATCTCCGTCCGCCGCGTTAATAGCATTCGCGATATTTGTCAAAACGGTACTGTTGGAATCGCCGCTGGAAAGTGTGACGTTAACGCTTTCATTTCCCACCTGGATCGTCTTCTGTCCTGCTCCCTCTGCCGTCACAATGGTGTTTGCAGAACTGGTAAGCTGGTTGGAAAGGGCCACGTCTGCTTTTGCAAGCTGTGTGACAAGAATAGAATGGTTTCCCACCGTAGCATTAGCCGAGGCCGTTGCAGAGACAATGTTCGACATCGAGCTTGACGCGGTCATCGTCAGGAAGGTGGACGAACTATTGGTCACGGCCATCGCCGTGGTAGTGTTGAATAATGTCTGCAGATTACTTTGCATAGTCCCAAGTGCCGAAATCTGTGCATTGAGCGCCGTTTCCTGATTCTGAAGAGGCGTCACTTCTTCGGTTTGAAGGTCCGTTTGGTATTGTGTAACCGCGGTTTGAATCGTTGATGATACCTGGGTTGCTGGTCCGGTTGCCATTCTGCTATCCTCGCAGTCAATTATAGTTTAAATGCCTGAACCCAAGCTGAGCGTAATTCCTCGAGCACGGTTATCGCTTCAGCGATTTCGTTCTTGCGAATACATTCTTTTGCATACATATATAAGCCGCACAATCCCCCTGCCATTTCCTCGTAGTCGAAATTCAATCCGAGGATAAGCTGCGTGATCGCTCTATGGGCGAGAGAATAATCTTTTTTCCTGCACGCAAAAATTGCCGTGTCGTACAGTTTCTTGATCACTTGAACGGGCGTCAGGTTCACTAGGTGCTCTCTTCTGTATGAGTTCGCAGCGAGAGCGATGGCGTGCTGGCTTCCGGCCTTCATCATTTTTGTGTGCCGTTCGGCCGAAAGCATCTCCTCAGCTGCTTCTTTTTCTAGCGTCCCAATCAATTGTTGATTTGCAGATTCCATAACTCCCTCATGCTCTTGTCCTATTCTAAGTCATATGCTCTTTACTCATTCCTTCGTCGCGGAAAAAACGAGAGGGGCTAAGGCCTCCCGGTCGAAGCCCCTCATTCGTTCATGAGCTGTTACTTGAACAACGACAAGAAGACTTGCGGCGACTGATTGGCTTGTGCCAATTGTGCTGTCGCAGTCTGTTGCAGAATCTGATCTTTCACTGACGCAATTTGCTCTACTGCAATGTCAGCATCCGTGATCTGGCTCTGTGAAGCCGTGATGTTTGTGATCATGGTTGAAAGGTTCGTCTGTTTCGCCGTAAGACGGTTCTGCTCGGCACCGATACTACCGATCGCGTCGAGAACAGTTGTGATACCGGTATCAACAGTCAGCCCTGCAACGTTTGCGGCTGTAATTGAACCAGCTGCGGTTCCGAGAAGAGCGGCTGATCCAACGGGGGTTGTGAGCGACATCGCGAAATTTGCACCCGTATCGCCAACCTGGAATGCCGGCGTTGTGCCTGCACCCGTGATGATTGTCGTTCCTGCGCCAGCCAAATCTGTGGCCGAAGCTGCCGCGGTAGCGGCTCCTGTTCCCATCACATCGATGGTAACGCCAAGAGCTGCGAAGTTAAGCGTTTGCGCTCCGCCTACTGTTGATGGGCCCATTGTTACCTGTGCGGTCGCATTATCGCTGCTGCGGGTCAATTGAAGAACGCCTGCGCCTTGATCGCTTAATGTGTACGTCGTTGATGCCTGCGCACCCGAAACGTCGACAGCAGTGACAGTGTTGTCAGCGCCAGCCACACCAGCTTTAAGAGTGCCGCCGGTTTGAGCAACACCAGCATCAAAGGAGCCGTTGATCAGGCTCTTGCCGTTGAACAGCGTCTGCGCAACTGTGTCGTCGATTTCTTTCGCAAGGTCCGAAATCGTTGTCGCAATTGCATTCTGCTCGTCTGTGCCGAGTCCGCCGTTATTGAACTCGGTTTGCTGAGCTTTAATCTGCGTCATAAGGTTGGATATCGTTTGATACCCTCCCTCTGCGACGTTGTAGATATTCTGCGCATCACTGACGTTGTCCGAGGCAGCGTTCAATGCAGCAAGGGTTCCACCCATCTTGCTGGAAATCACGTAGCCCGACGGATCATCGGCTGCAGAATTGATGCGTTTACCCGACGCTAAACGCAGTTGGTGAACGGCGAGATCTGAGTTCACCGCATTCAACGCGTTAAGGGCGTTCAATGCAGCGACGTTAGTGTTGATTCGGGAACCAGTGGTTGTTGCCATAACTACCTCCTTGTAATATGGTTTGTGGTTTGAAGTGGGCTTCCGTGCCCGTATGTGTGTGGAAAGCCTTGTGAGCTTCTAAAAGTATTATCGGCAGATGAAACGCGAAATGTAGCCCAAATTGAATATTTTTTTCAATATTACAATGAAGAGCGAGGTAGGAATTTACGCGTCGAAAATCACCGAATCAGGCCGGGGTCGACGCAAATAGCGAATGCAGCTTATCTGAGTAACGGGGGAATTCGAAGAAAAGGAAGAAATGACTCTTATAGGTTAGCTATTGCTAACCGAGATGGATTTCGTTTTTCTTTACACTTCCATCGAAATACTGTTTCCAAAAGGAATCGGCCATAAAATATTATTAGGCGCATTCCAGCGGGACATGCATTAATGGTCGTGCAAACGTCGCCCCCTCTGCGGTTTTGCATTGCTCAGCATAGCCGCAGTGGAGGTGGCATCACAAAATATTTCTCTATGCGGCGCTAGTACGTAATCTTCAACGTTACAACGGAATTCTTTTTTGTTTGGACTCTCACCATATGTCCGTCAATCGCAACTGCTGTTCCGTCTTCCTCCATGAAATTTGACATTACGACTTTCGTGGGGACTTGAGGTAGCCACAGAACGGCCTCTGAGTCTTCTCCGCTCGTTTCATACCACTGAACGATCCAAGCATCAGAGTCCTCTGCTTTTTTCAGTACCGTGAGAATAAGGTTTGGCGGTCCAAGCTGCAGGAACGAGCCGGATGAAGGAAGTCTCCCTTTGTGGATGCCGCTCGTCGCTACGATCAGCGGATTGTTGTACTCGTAACCGACTGCCACTGTGTTCGCTTGTTTCCATGTTCCGGGATGAGGATACAAACTGTATTCAATAGAATGCTTTCCGCGGTCGGCGGTCGGATCCGGCCATAACGGAGAACGGAGAAGCGACAATCGCATCGTGTTGCTTTTGATGTCGTAACCGTAATTCGAACGATTCAACAGGCTTACGCCGTACCCGTAGCCCGACAGGTCCGCCCAACGCTCCGCGGGTACCTCAACCCTTGCCTTCTCCCAGCTGTTCCGCATCTGGGTCGAACGCTGGATCGTGCCGTAAGGAATTTCATATGTCGCGACCGTATCAATCGTCGATATTGGAAAGGCGACCTTGAGCATCGTATGTTCTTCCCACCAATCCACATCGGTCTTGAAATCTACTCTATACACCCCGCTGTAAAGAATAATATCCTGTGTAAAAAACGAGCTGGGAAAATCGGGCGTTGGATAATCGCGCCGGAAACTCGGACCGAGACAGTCATGGACAACGCGGATCACCGTTCTCACCGGACCTCGTTCGACGACTTCTATCCGTCGCAGTTTTAACGGATATTCTTTTCCTGTTAGACCAAGATTCCATGCGTCCCATTGCTTTGGCTTGTCTTCAAGCAATTGCAACTTATTGCCGTTGCCGGCCAAGAATCGCCTTCCCGTCAATTTATCAACAATGTTTTTCACCCACCCGGAATCACGGCCGATTGTCACGCGGAAATACTCGTTCTCGATCGTTAAGGAAGAATCTTTGGGTTTCACTGCAACGGCCATCGAAGCTTGTTGTCGCAGCTCATACATTCTAAAACCGAAAGAAGGAATTCTTTGTGCAACAAAAAGTACTTCCCTCTCCAATAGACCTTTCTCGACGATCTGCGAAGGAACTTCTTTCCCGGTTGCTTCAAAGATCGCGTACTCGACTCGTATCTCCCTCAGGCAAACTCACTGCCGCGACATCTGACCTCTCCCACGACAACGGGTTGAACACTATAACCGGTGTTCCTTTCGTTATTGTTGAAGTATTAATGCTGGAGGCGATCGTTTCGAGCGACTTTTGTAACTCATACGTTCCGCTTTTCTTTGCTGCCTTGTGGCGTTCCGTTGCGTCGATGTAGTTCTCGCGAATACCAGAACCGGGAAGGATGTCGTGAAATTGGTTAAAGAGCACGTCTTTCCAGGCGTCGTTCAGCAATGTGTGATTATAGCTCTTCCCATACAGCGTGGCAAGCGTCGAAAACTTTTCTGCAGACGTCAGCAGCTCCTCATTCTGACGATTATATTCTTTCATCTTTGCCTGAGTAGTAAACGTCCCCTGATGAAACTCGAGATAGAGTTCGTCCTTCCACGTTGGGATCTCTTCGGGATCCTGTTTCTTGAGCCAATCGATGTACTGAGCCGCCGAACAATATTCGACATTCGGATAGATATCGAGGTGTTTCAAGTGTTCGATGCGATCTAGCATGTCGTTCGTCGGCCCGCCGCCATGATCTCCTACGCCGAAAAGCACCATCATTCTTGTGAAACCGGTATTCGCATCAAACTGCCGCATCCAGTCAACAAGCTGGAAGGGGTCTTCGATCTCGTTCACATAGTCGTACGGGAAATAAGTGAGAATGCGCGAACCGTCGGGTCCTTCCCACCAAAAGACACGGTATGGAAAAATATTCGTGTCATTCCACCCCAACTTTTGAGTAATGAATGCGTCGATGCCGGCATTCTGATAAAACTCCGGCATGTTCCAATTGTAGCCGAACGAGTCGGGATTCCAGCCTATCTTCACATCGGCTCCCAATTCTTTCTGGAAATATTTTTTTGAGATGAGCAAATGATGCATCCACGATTCGCCGCTCGGCAAATTGCAGTCCGGCTCAACCCACATTCCGCCGACAACTTCCCATCTCCCGTCTTTCACGCGCTGAGCGATTCTGTTGAACACGTCAGGATATTTCTCTTTCATCCAGTCGTAGTACAGCGCCGCACTTTGCGTGTACGAAAAATCGGGCCGCGTGTCCATCATATTCAGGACGGAGGTAAATGTGTTCTTGCACACTTCAACCGTCTCTTTATCACGCCAGAGCCAGGCGGCGTCGATATGGGCATTGGCGTCAAAAGAGAGAGTAAACCGTTTGGCAAATTCCGCAATAGGTTTCAACTGTAAACGGACATCGCTGAGCGAGGCGGTAAACTTATCCATCGCTGACACGCGGAGGGCATCGACGTCAAGCCGGGCCACCTGTTCCTGGAGCAGTCCGTTGAGCCTTTCTTTTTCTCCCTTGTCGATCTTCGATTTGTCGACTCCAAAATCTTGAACTTTCTTATCGTACGGAGTTGATTGTTTCGTGTCGAGGCTCAAGAGTTTTTGACCAACGCGTATACTCAGCGAGAAATCCTTAATGGCTTGACGAATCGTATCGGTACTTGCCATCTCAATATCCGCACGCCGCAGCCTGATTGTTCCCCACGTAGTGATGGCACGGATTGCGATTAGAAATCTCTCTCCTGGCTTTGCATCGGTCGACAGAACGAAAACACCGTCCCCGGGAAAATACCCCTTGCCCGCTCCGTTGATCCACATGTATCCGTATTCGTCGACCGACACGAGAAGTTTTACCGATCCACCGACCTTTCTCCCCAGGATGTAATCGGGAAGAATAATTTCCTTCCTTAACCAGCACGAATCGGAATGCACCGATTCAGCAATTTTCAACGTTTGCCATTGTGAATCGTCGAATCCTTTTTGCGTTGGATCCCCCTTAACCTCTCCAAACTTGAGGTTCGGACTCATCTTCAAATCATTCATTTGGAGCGTTGCCAGAGAATCGAGGGCACCGGCCACTCTGTCAACGTTTGTCTGTGCCATGACGGTGAATGGGAAAACTATCGCTGCGACAAGCGAGAAAAAAAACTTCATAAGGACTCCTTTGCTATCGTGATTTTATAAAACCCGGCTTTGATAATCAACTAGTTTTGGACCGTTTTTCCTGCTTTTCAACCAATCATACTTAAAAGCCCCGAGGGCATAATGATCTTTGATTTTGGCTCGCATGACCCGACCATAAACGGTTGGGCAAGCTCTGTTTTTCCCTCCTCCAAGAAGTCTTACAAGATCAATCTTTATTCATATCCCGGCCTTTTAGGGTCAGGACAGAAGGATGCATGTGGTATGCACAGGACATTCATGCCCTTGGTAACACTACTTCTTTCTCAATTGATCCATCATCACTGTGAAGAGTATAACAAAACCCACGACTACCTGTTGCACATATGAATTGACGTCGAGAAGATTTAATCCGTTCCGCAGTACGCCGATCAGTACCTGCCCCCAGCAATGTCCCCACGATTGTGCCGCGACCTCCGGAAAGGCTGGTTCCCCCAACAACAACTGCGGCGATGACGTCCAATTCGTACATCAATCCTGCGTTCGGCTGACCCGAGTTTACGCGTGATGCGAGAAGGATTCCGCTCAACGAGGTCAGCACGCCGCATATAACGTACACTCCGATCAAGATCCGATTCGTATTGATACCGGCAAGCCGCGCCGCCTCTTTGTTACCGCCAACCGCATAGACGTAACGGCCAAACCGCGTCCATTCCAAAATAATATATGAGCCGATGTATACGAAGATCATAATCAGAGTTGGAATCGGAATTCCAAAGACCCGCCCTCCTGCAAGAAGGGCGAACTGTTGCGGGAGTTCCCAAATCGGTCTCCCGTCGGTGTAGATGTACGCCGCACCGCGGAAGATTGTCATTAAAGCAAGCGTGGCAATAAACGGCGTGATGGCATACCGTGTAACGCACACTCCGGCAAACGCCCCCGACACTGCGCCGACCATCAGCCCCGCTGCGATGGCTAAGGGAAGCGCAACGAAAATTGGGAGAGACACTTTAGCGATGCTTGCGGAAATAACACCCGTGAAGGCCACCAGCGCACCAACTGATAAATCTATTCCCGACGTCAGTATAACGAATGTCATTCCTGCTGCAATGATTGCCGTGATCGAAAGCTGCAGCGATACGTTCAGTATGTTTTCAGCGGTAAAAAAATATGGTGAAAGCTGAGAGAAGAGAATGACCTCCGCTGCCAACGTTATTCCTATGCCAAATTTTGCCGGCAGCGACGAAAAGAAATGAGCGCGCTCTTTAGTTTTCACGACGCACCTCTTCCGGTACAAGTGTCGCAAGCGCCATTATTTTTTCTTGTGTCGCTTCCCCCTTTTGTAATTCGCCGGTGATGCATCCATCGTGCATGACGATGATTCTGCTGCACACTCCGAGAAGCTCGGGAAGGTCGGAGGAGATCAATACAATGCCGACGCCTTCACCTGCAAGCTTGCCGATGAGCGAGTAAATTTCATATTTCGCGCCGACATCGATACCTGCGGTAGGCTCATCAAAAATCAGCACTTTCGATTTTGTCAATAGCCATCGTGCGAGAATCACCTTTTGCCGATTACCGCCGCTGAGATTTTCAACCGATTCACGCCCATCCGGTGTCTTGATACGAAGTTGCTCTATAAAAGGTTGAACTCTTTGCGTTTCCTTTGATGTATCAAGGAACGGTCCTCGGAGCAGATCGGAGAGGCTGGGCAGAGAGATGTTTTCAATAACGTTCATCTCCGGGATGAGCCCGAGCCTGTTTCGATCCTCCGTGAGAAGACCGATACCAAGGTCAATCGCTTCGCGGGGAGAACGAGGTGCAATTTCTTTCCCGTGGAGAAACATTCTGCCGGACTCCTTCGCGTCGGCGCCGAACATAACACGGGCAAGCTCTGTGCGTCCCGCTCCCACAAGTCCCGCGAAACCGAGTATTTCTCCTTGGTGCAAAGAAAAATCTATGCCGTTCAGCATTCCCGCATGGATATCCTCAACCCGGAAGAGCTCCTCGCCGAGTGTCAGGCCGCCAAAGGGATATTCGTCCGCCAATTCACGTCCTACCATCCATCGGATGAGACTTTTTCTATCGGCTTCTGCAACGGGGCAGGTATTCACCATCTTCCCATCGCGCATGATCGTCACGCGGTCTCCGATTTGAAAAATTTCTTCCAGCCGATGCGAAATGTAAATAACGCCGACGCCTTCCGATGTCAGCCGCCGGATAATCGCAAAAAGATTAACGAGCTCCCGTTCTGTGAGTGCCGCCGAAGGTTCATCAAGCGCGAGTATAGTCGCCTTTTGAGAGATCGCTTTCGCAATTTCAACAACCTGCTGCTGGGCTACGCTCAACGTGCGCACCGGAACCGTTGTGTCAAATTCTTCCCCAAGTTGGGCCAATTGGAGCCGTGCACTTCTGTGCATTGTTGTATAGTCGATGAACGGAACCTGAGCCCGCATCGGCTCTTTGCCGAGGAATATATTTTCAGCGATCGACAGCTCCGGCACGAGCTTAAAGTCCTGATAAATGATCCCGATGCCATACGTCAAAGCATCGGATGGCGAATGGATCTCTGCCTTCTTTCCATCGATAATGATTTCCCCGCTGTCCTTGGCAAGTGCGCCGGAAAGAATTTTCATCAGCGTCGATTTGCCGGCGCCGTTTTCTCCGACAAGACAGTGAACTTCCCCGGCGTTTAATTCAAACCCGACGTCGTCCAACGCCCGAACGCCGGGATACTGTTTTGAAATACCTTTCAAATGTAAAAGTGCGGGCATACTTACGGTGAGGTTGTCTTCTGCAAAGCTTCCTTGTCTACAATACCGACTTCGACGGCATACCGCTTCTGAACATTGACCCCTGAAAAATAATCCTTAATGGTGGAAATCGTTGCCGCACCAATTTTCTTCGGATATTGAATCACGTCGGCTTTCAGAGGAGAGTCTTTGAGGATGGCGTCGATGGCCGGCGGCGTTGCATCGTACCCGACGATGACAATATTCATCCGCTTGAACGCCTGCACAGCGTCAAGCGCCCCTAGCGCAGATTCGTCGTTGATCCCGAATATCCCGTTTAAATCGGGGTGAGCTTGAAGAAGATCGGAGGCTGCCTCCAACGACCTGTCCCGTACTCCATCTCCGTTCACATCGGAAACAAGCTTGATGCCGGGATATTTTTCAATCGCACTCTTGAACCCTGCAACACGGTCGAGCACCGAGGTAAGGATCGGCTGGTCGATCACTGCTACGTTTCCTTTGCCGTGAAGAAGCTGTGCGAGATATTCTCCGGCCCGTTTTCCCCCAAGCTCGTTATCGGACGCAATATGGCTCACGACATTTCCTTCAAGCGCAGCAATATCTGCGGTAAAAACGGGAATCTTCGCATCGTTCGCCTTCTTGATACCGCTGCCAACGCCCCTTGAGTCGACAGGACACACAATAATCGCATCCACTTTGCGGGCAACGAAATCTTCTATTTGCGCGATCTGCTTCCCGATATCGAATTCCGCCGCGGTAACGATCAACTCATAATCATCCTTTGCGGCTTCCGTGCGAAGCCCTTCTTCCAGGTCCTTATAGAACATGTGCCCGCGGGTCAATAACGTTACCCCGATTACTTTCGTGTGTTTTTGCTCCTCTTCCTTTTTTCCGCAGGATGAAACGGCAAGCAAGCAACTAATAACAATTAAAACTATCGGTAAGCTCTTTCTCATGATTGAATTCATCTCTTTTCTGAACAGCGCGAAAGATGCGTCAAAAGGCAGCATTTAAAGAATCCTTACTACTTCCGTTAAAATATCGTGGAAGAATGTAAATAAAGCGCCATAGAAATTCAAGACCGTTCGACGAACTCGTTTTTTACCATTGCAATTGCACTAGCGTATTTTTACATTCTGCGAGTCGATGGTACGATAGGATATCGACGGGCGACTAAAACCCGCGGCAATAAGAGGACGTATTTCCCCCGGAGAGACATCATGAGCAAGAGCAAAATCAAACGGATTGCGATCAACACTGGAGGCGGCGACGCCCCCGGACTTAACGCCGTTATTCGTGCTGTCGCAGTTTCTGCGGAGAAACGCGGCTGGGAAGTTATCGGTATTCGCGACGGGTATAACGGACTTTTTCTCCCTGAGCGCTACCCTGAAGGAGGATTGATGCGGCTGACGCGTGAAAGGGTAAGGGGCATTACACATCTTGGCGGCACTATTTTAGGAACCACAAATAAGGGGAACCCGCTTAAATACCCGACCAAAGGAAAAGACGGAAAATGGTTTGAAAAAGACCGCTCTGATGAAATCATGAAAGCATTCAGGAAAAACAAAATTGATGCGCTGATCGCCGTGGGCGGCGATGGGTCGCTTACTATCGCCAATGAATTTGAAAAGAAGGGATTACGTGTCATCGGCGTTCCAAAAACGATCGACAACGATCTCGACAAAACAGTTATCACATTCGGATTCGATACAGCCGTTTCTTTCGCAACAGAATGTATCGACAGGCTCCATTCCACGGCACAAGCGCATCAGCGAGTAATGGTTGTCGAAGTCATGGGGCGCTATGCCGGCTGGATTGCGTTGAATAGCGGAGTCTCCGGCACCGCTGACGTGATCTTGATACCGGAAATTCCTTACGATATCGCGAAAGTCGCTGCAAAAGTCAAAGACCGTGATAGAGAGCATCGGTATTTTTCAATCGTTGTTGTCGCCGAAGGAGCGATGCCGGTCGGTGGGACGACTTCAGTGATCGGAAAAGAGCTGGGTCGGGCAGAACGGTTGGGCGGAGCCGGAGAGACTGTTGCACATCAAATCCAGGAACTGACCGGAAAAGAAACGCGCGTCGTCGTGCTCGGGCATTTATTGCGAGGCGGAACTCCGACGACGTTCGATAGGCTAATCTCGCTCCGTTTCGGCGCCGCCGCAGTGCGCGCATTAGAAGAAGGAAAATCGGGCGTGATGGTTGCGCTCGACCCGCCGACCGTCCGGTACGTCCCCCTTGCCGATGCAACGCATCGCATGAAAACGGTTCCTCTCGACTGCGATACAATTCTGACGGGACGGGATCTGGGAGTCTGTTTCGGAGATTAGTAGAAAAAGAATAGCACAAGGCATTCAACAAAGGCTGGCGTATTGCCGGCCTTTGCGTTTTTTGATGAGTCCAAAAGAAATCGGAAATTGTAATTTGAAAATTTCAAATATCCCCGGCGGGAACAAACCGGCGGCTCCATCGTCTATATCCTTTGAACGATGGGCCAAGCAAGATATTCGATTCCAACAATAATAAGGAGTGTATCATGAAAACAACGATACTCTCTCTTGCGTTGCTGGTGTGCACTTCTCTCTTCTTTAGCACACGCGTGGACGCCGGAGATGATAAAGGAAGTGTGCAGGTCGTCAGCGTCAGCGACCATCACAGAGGCGGATGGCTTGGTGTTTCTATTCAGGACATTACTTCGAAAATGGCAAAGAAGAAAAATCTCAAGAACGATGACGGCGCTTACGTGAGCGACGTCCTCGATGACAGCCCGGCAGATTCTGCAGGAGTGAAGGAAGGAGACGTGATTGTCGAGTTTAACGGCAAAACGATCGACGATGCGGGCGACCTTTTGCGTGCAGTCCAAAAATCAAAGCCCGGCACGAAGACCACGATTGTAGTGATTCGGGACAACGAAAAAAAATCCCTCACAATTTCAGTCGGAAAACCTCGCCGCACCAATCACTCTTCAGGATTCCCTTTTGCCGCTCCGATGCTCCCTCGTATGCCTTTTTTTGGAGCAACGAGGACATGGGGGCTTCAACTCTCTGAATTGAATGAACAACTCGGCGAATATTTCGGCGCTCCAAATGGAAGAGGCCTGCTAGTCGAAAAGGTAGAGAAGAAAAGCGCGGGAGCAAAAGCCGGTTTTAAGGCAGGCGATGTGATAACAAAGGTCAATAAAAATTCAATCGAAGAATTGCGGGATCTCTCGGATGCTTTGGAAGAGGTCGAAAAGGGGGACAAGATTGGAGTCGAAGTCCTCCGAAAGGGATCAAGCATGACATTGACGGTTGAAATTGAGGACGAAGATGACCCGCCATCATCTTTCAATTTTCATTTTGAGAACGTTCCGGATCTTGACGGGTTTCAGCCCGAAGGAATTCAACTGAGAATCCAACGCCCGGAAGCCATGCCTGATCTGCGTAACCTGAAAATGCAGATTGATCAATTGAAACAAACAATGACACGCACGACAGTGTAAAGATAATATCATCGGCACAAAGGGCGGCATCTATTCTGCCGCCCTTTATGTTTTCTCCTTCTCCCCCACTCCCCAATATTGTTTCCTAAATGTTTTTTTAGTATCATTTATTTAGGCTATACAGAGTTTACTTTTCTCATTTTGTAAACAATTAACGGTTCATTCCAGGTTGATAGTAACAAGATTAAGTTCTAGCTGTTTCATTTATATCGTCGCAGTGCTCATTTCTTCGGCTATTTTGGCTTCGATTTCGGTGGCTGGTCAAACTCCGGACAGTTCCAGCGAAAACGCCAATGGTCAATCACTCCAAACCGATACCACGAATTCTACTCAGCCATTCCCGCAAAACCCCGATGGGAAGCCGTTATGGCATTCGATGGTGACGAACGTTCCCGGCGACTGGGTGAAGTGGTACAACATAACATTTCGCAGCGACAAGATCGGCGAATATGCGGCAATTGCCGGAATTACGGGAGTTCTTATGGCCACCGACAATCAAACGTGGCAAACGCAAAAAAAATGGGACAAAGAATCTGCAACGGTCAGTTCTGTAAGCAATTTTATTACTGATTTCGGGCAGGGAGACGCTCAGGCAGCCGTTGCCAGCGCTTACCTACTTTATGGACTGACATTCGACGATAATCGATCATTGCGGACGGGGAGTGAAATAGTGCAGGCAATTCTCTCAGGAGGAATAGTTGTGCAGCTGATAAAACATGTTACAGGGAGAGAAAGTCCATTTGTTTCGACAGCCCCCGGGGGTGTTTGGCGATTCTTCCCAAATCAATTTGATTATGCCAAAAGAGTCCCTCACTATGACGCATTCCCAACTGGTCATCTTTGCACATCGATCTCTACCGTCGTGGTCATTGCAGAAAATTATCCACAGATAACTTGGATCCGGCCTGTCGGTTACGTGATTGTAGGAGCGATCGGCGTGACCATGGTGAATATTGGGATTCATTGGTACAGCGACTATCCGCTCGGCTTGGCCATTGGTTACACGTTCGGTATGATTGCAGCACATCCTGAGGGATACGATGTTGCGAGTTTTGGAAAAGACGAGTCTCACGCCTTGTCGGTTCAGCCGACGCTTATTCCGGGCGGAGCAGGTATCAAGATGAGCCTCAATTTAAACTAATTTTCAGCGCACCGAACAATTCCACAACGTTGGCTTCATTTTTATAGAAAATTTCAAGGTCTGTGTCGATTTTTTTTCGCAAAAACGCCAGCCGACCTATATTGTTTCTCATTTTTAATTGCCACTTCATGAAGTATTTTGCTCATTGGGGAATAACTCTGTGCTTATGTGGGTTCGTCGCGCTTGCGCAAACAAAGCCGGACTCTCTCGCTGTAGCAAATCCTGCGGGGGCTTCCGCTGTGCCGACAAGTGAATCAGACACGCTGAACCTGGTAAAGCAAAATTTTCTCCGAAATTTTTTCCACGATGAGGGCGAAATCTGGACATCCCCCCTTCGAATGAACGGGGATGAAGCAGAGCTGTGGGGTGGAGTTGTAGTGGCGACAGCGCTCGTGATCACGGTTGACGAACCAATATCCAGGGACGTTTTCAATTTCCGAAACGAACATCACTGGGTTCAAACAGTTAGTCCTATTGCTACACAATTCGGTCAGTTCTACGTTCCATACGGTATCGCTGCATTCTCCTGTTTGGATGGGTTAGTTTTTGATAACGACGAGCGCATCGATACGGGATTATTGGAAGTTCAGGCGATGCTCCATTCCGGGATAGTGGTTCAAGTGCTGAAGCATCTAGCCGGAAGAAGCCGCCCATTTGTAGATAACGGTAAAAGCATTTGGTACGGACCGAGGGTAATTATTAAGCGGTATTATAGCGGAGGTTTTTCGCCATACGATTCCTTCCCATCGGGGCACACCATCACCGCATTTAGCCTTGCGGAAGTGATTGCCGAACGCGAACGTCCGTGGATCGGAGTAATTGCATACACATGCGCCGGACTTTGTGGAGTTTCCCGGCTTACTCAGCATGATCATTGGCTATCGGACGTTGTTGTCGGAGGGGCACTCGGCGTGGCAATAGGGAAGTTCGAGGTAGAGACACACCAGAAGCACTATGCAATTTCTCCAACCGTGGGTTTAGGCTCAGCAGGAGTTTTGATTCAATTCGATTAGAAGCCATCTCAAAGAAACGTAAGGGTTGGTCCTCGTGGAGGGTCGTGAGTAACCACTTGGGTGGCCTGCCATATCGGTGAAAAGAATAAGGGAATCTTTCACTACCCCGATTATCCGCTTAATTTTTTCCTACCAGATATCTCTTTATCTTTTGTGTCGTCGTTTTCTCAAATTCCTGGTCGCGGATTTTGAATGTCTTTATCTGCTTAAAGGCCGGCAATTCCGCATTCGTCTTCTTAATCTCACCCGCAATCACTTCGTGAATCAACTCCGGTGTAATCTTTACCCCTTTCAGTTCCGAAAGTTCGATGAATGCTTCGGCGTCAACAACAACCTGCGCCGCGATGATTTCATTTTGCTTCGCATCCTCCTCGCCGTAGATATATGACTCCAAAACAAACGGGCTTCGATTGAGAACATCTTCGACCTCCTCAGGGTAAACATTCTTCCCGTTCTTTGAAATGATGACATTCTTTTTCCTGCCGCAAATATGGAGGAAACCCTCTTCGTCGATCCGACCCAAATCTCCTGTTTTGAACCAGCCGTTCTCAAACGCATCCTTCGTCGCCGATTCATTCTTGTAATAGCCGACCATAATGTTCTCTCCTTTTGCCCACACTTCACCAACCCCCTCCAAGTCGGGCTCGTGAATGAGCAATTCTACGGACGCGAGCGGCAAACCGGCGGCATCATCTTTAAACAAATCCAGCCTGTTCAAAGCAAGAAGCGGTGAAGCCTCGGTAAGCCCGTATCCTTGGACGAAATTGAAACCGAATTCGCGCAGTCCCTTGGCAACAACCGGGTCCTGAGCTGCTCCGCCCGCGACGAAACATCGTATCGACCCGCCGAAACGCCTATGAATTTCTTTGAAGACAATTTTCTTGAAGCTTCGCCATCCAACCCGCTCGACAAAATCGCTGACTTTGATGAGAGGGCCAATGACGAGTGATGTAATTTTCTTTTCGTGAATAGTTCTGTAAATCCGCTTGAACATTTTATCGAACAGGAGCGGCACTCCCAGAAGCATCGTTGCCTTCACCGACTGCAGGTCTTCGACAACGGTCTTCAACGAGCGCGCATAGTGTGCCGACGCGCCGGCGTAGAGAGGACAAAGCAAACCGCACGTGCATTCGTACGTATGATGCATCGGAAGCACAGAAAGGAATTTATCCTCCGGATAGATGAAGAACATTCTTACCATAGCGACGAGGTTCGCAGCAATGTTCTTCTGACTCAGCATCACCCCCTTTGCACGGCCCAGCGATCCGGAAGTAAAAATAATTTCTGCTTCTTCGTCCGGATTAATCTTTGGCATGTCTTCTACACGGCAACCTGCGCTTGATTCAATGAGCTCTCTCATCGAATAAAAACCGTCTTTCGCGGCGGACAAATCCATGCCGATATAGTACTTCAGGTTTTTCAGAGATGCTTTTCGTTCCCGAAAGACAGAATCATACGTGTCTGAAAAAATAATTGCCACGACATCAGCTTCATGGATAATGTTTAACACTTCGTTGATAGGCAGGTTTCTGTCGATCGGGACGACAACGTAATTGAAACACATCGCGGAAAGATATGATATCCCCCACTGAACTCGGTTCTCGCCAATAACGGCAATGTGGCTCCGTTCTCGTATGCCGAGATTTTTGAGAGCAACGCCGAACTTCAGCACATTTTTTAGGAGTGAACGGTAGGTAGCTTTTGAAATCGGTGTTTCTTTAAGGTCCTCAAGGGCAATTTTGTCGCCATACCGTGCCGCTGATTTGACGATCATATCTTGAACGGACGTTACGTCCGGGACATTATTGAGTTTATACTCTGTTTTCATAATGAAATATTCTTAAAAGATAGAATGGCCGTGATTTAATAACTCTGATAGGATGATCATTGAAAGGGAAGTAACCATTGCCGAAGTCTTGATGATGGGAAACATCTGAAAAATTGTCTCGCGCTAAGTCGCAAAGGCACGAAGATTCTGTTTTAGAATCAACTTGCGACTTTGCGCGAGCCGCACTTTTTGGATTATTCAGAAGCCTCGATGGATAATTTCCGGATCATAGTATTCTTCAGAATATACAAAAACTTCTCCTTTTAATCTCCCAACTTTTTTTCTATCTTGTACACAGCCGTGAAACAATCCAACAAAAAGCGCCTTTTCCGGCAGTCTTCGAACCGTTCCTTGATGATGACGGAAAGAGGATTGATGAGGGTATTGTGAGGATTCCTCAAGCTGAAGAGACAAGGTGCTTTGGTGAACCGATTTTTCGAAACTTGTCGTTTCAATCGCACTTTCGGCAGCCGTTCTGCAGTATGCACGATAGGCGATTCTGTTTCATATCTGAAGGAGCATACGTATGGTTATCGATCCGAAAACACTTTCATCCCGAGAAGCGTACAACCTCCTCGTCAGCGCGGTAGTGCCCCGTCCGATTGCGTTTATTACCTCAATGAACGTGGACGACAATGTGAACGCCGCCCCGTACAGTTTCTTCAATGCGATCTCTTCGTCTCCTCCCCTTGTCATAATTTCGGCAGGGCGAAAAAACGGAGCGATGAAACACACGGCAGAGAATATTTTGCGAGTCAAGGAATTTGTCGTCAACATCGTTACAGAACAACTGCTCCAATTGATGAAACTCTCGTCGGCAGATTTTCCGCCGGAAATTTCAGAGATCGAGCAAAGCAGCCTCACGCTTGCCCCGAGTGAGCGCATCAGAACGCCGAGAATTGCAGAATCGCCGGTGAATTTTGAGTGCGTGCTGCACCGGCACCTGGAGGTTGGAAACGAACCCGGCGACCTCATCATCGGAGAAATCGTACAATTTCACGTAAAGGACGAATTGTATTCCCTGGGGTCTGTCGACCAAAAAAAACTGAGGCCGATTGCCAGGATGGGGGGAAAATATTACGCAGCGATTGAAAATCTTTTTGAGATGTAGCGGCATCGACTCAACAGGACATAGACCGGAGGATCCGAAAAACTCAGAAGCTGGTCGATAAGCTGTAGATGACGATGCGATTGTTGTCGGTGTCGCAGACATAGAGAACACTGAGCGCAACGGCAATGCCGTGCGGATGATCCAGAGTAATCTGAGGAGAGCGGGCGCCAAACGACGAGGTCTGAAAAAAGCCTCTTGCATTAAATCGAACCACGCTATCCTGCTGCGCGTCGACAATGAAAACATCCGAACGGGATGGATCGATAGCAACGCCTTCCGGATCCAAGAAACGATTCGGAAGTATGAAATCGATGCTGCCTTGACCCGCTGCAGGATCAAACTTTGGCAGCCACCCCTCGAAATCGACGGTCTTCGAATACACCATCCATAATGCCGTATACTGCACTCCAGTAGATTTCTGAATGACGACAAAATCGGATTTCCCGGGAAATGTCGCCAGACCGGTCGGATGATTCAGTGAAGTGATCGAGCCTCCTATGCCCGTTTGCAAATCGCCGAGCGGTGTGATAAACGAATCTCTCCGCACGGTTTGATTTTCGTGTACATACTGGAACAAAAGAATGCGCGCATCGGGGTCAACCGGACTGCTGTTGTCCGGCCCGTCGCGAGCGACAAGATATTCATCGTTCGGGATAATGCCCACACCAACAAACCTCCTTTGAGGACGGGCGCTTTCTCTCCAGATAGTATCAATTTCTGCCTTAGAGAGAACTCCCAACGCTGCGGCAAGCTTGACGCGGACAATAATGGCAATCGTATCTTTGATGACAGGATCGATAGCCGCTGCTGCTACGATCAAATCAAGTCGAGTATCCTGTGCTGCCGCAAGAGGCTGGAAAATCTTTAATTCACTCAATTCGTTCCCTGCCTGATTTAGCATTACAACACGGTTGTTGTACGTGTCGAGCACGTAAAAAAGCTGATCTCTTCCGTAAAGAATTCCGTTCGGTTTGTTGAACCCTCTCCACGTGCCAGTCTGAATGTACGTCGTGTCGCCGGAAAAATGAAAATTAGTCGCAGACGGCAAATCATTGATGTCGTACGGTGATTGACAACCGCCGAGTGCCGCAAGAATACAGAGTGTTACGCCGGGGATTATGAGCTTCATCATGGAGTCAATACGTGATAGCAACAGTTATTCGATTAACTACTCCGAGGTCGTCATAGTTTGCGAACGCATAATCGAGAGAAGCAGTCGTAATTCCAAGGGAGATAACCACTCCTGCCCCGGCAGAAAAATTCTCGGCCGACGACGACGGAGCACCGAGAAGCGATTCACCAATAGTTCTTTTCGCACCGAAACGGACGAAAAACATTCTGTCGTAAGCGTACATCCGCTCCGAAGGAGATATTCTCAGCGTTGTCGTTTGGATGGTTGAGCTGCAAGGAGACCGTCAGCCGGTTCTGGGCATCGAGCCACGGTTCCACGGCATATCCAAGGCGAAACATCGTCGGCGGAGAAAACGATTGAAAGCTATTCACCGTTGTCCCGTCCGCCCGCGTGGCCATCCCTGCCGGAGAAACATCGGGGCCGAAATTGGAAACGACGACCGCAAACCTTGAGGTGCCGAACCCCAAATAATAGAACGTACCGAGATCAACAAGTATCCCGTCCATATGAAGCACATCGATTGTTTCGCGAACGTAACGGACCGTAGCACCAAAACTGAACTGATCGGTCATTCTTTTTGAATACGTGCCCGCGATGGCGAAATCGCCGTAGGTGAAATAATTGCCCGTTCCCGTCGGCTGAAATTCGGTCGTCACACTCATGGGATCAGTATGGAGCGATGTAACAGCGATACCGACCGCATCATTATTCGTGAGAAAATAACTGGCTCCGAAAAATTCGTGCTGCAAACCGACAAGCCAATCCGTATGGGAAAATACTGCCTGACCGTTATAGGATAACCGGTTGGCGTTTGAAGCGGTATCCCGAACTATGGAAGGATTTGATTCAGAGTTCACGAGTGCGCCGGGATTCCAGTATAATGCCGAAACATCGTTGACAACGGCGACGTACGCTTCACCCATGGACGACCCACGGGAATCCGCCCCGATCTTCAAAAATTGATATGCGGAGATACCGACACGCTGCCCTCCCAAATTCGGTACGAGCTGAGCGACGGCAGAGCCCGAAAAAAAGATCAGCAAAGCAACGAGTGTCTGTTTCTTGAAAAAATATTTTCGACCTTGAGAGTGTATCGTTGTTTCCTCTTTTGTGTGCATGCTGGGCTGCTAGAATTGTATCCCAATACCGACTTTTGCGGTCCGTTGGGCGAGATAGCGAGACGGATCGTAAGGATACGGCGATATCGGTGCCTGCAGTTCAGGATAACGGGGATCGTTCCCCGTCGTGTTATCCCCGTATTCGTACGCACGGCCTGTCACTGCATTGATAATTTGAGAATTTTTGTTATTCAAAAGATTTTCCACTTCGAAACTGAGCGTAATTTTCATCCCAGCATAATCCAGATTCTTTTCAAAATTAAGGTTGATGTAGAACCAATTCTGGCCCACTCCGCCGTCGATATTGTTATAATCGGTAACGTAGAGCTCGCGCCCGGTATTGTCATAACCGGCTGGAAGAAGGGGCGTGTAACGCATACCCGACTCAAAAAAGAACCGGACAAAGAAGGAATAATTGTCCAGAACTCCTGGAGCGAAACCAAACAGTGGCTCGTTCTTGGGAACTTTAAAGTTGAGGTTGAGCGAAGCCTGGAGCGGGCGATCCCACGGCATATAGCTTTCTTTGATGGTCGGCTCGACGCCGAGCGTCACGAGATCATACAATGCTTCATTCGAGGCGGCGCTTTTTCCGGTTGCAATGGAATACGAGCCCGACAACGTAGAATTGAAATTATTGGTGATTCGCTTATTATACTCGATTTCAATCCCACGCGTCCGCGCGTAATCTGAATTGATGTAGGTTGTGTACGTCCCGCTTGAAAAGCGAACACTCGTCGCCTGGACAGTCTGCGCAATGATGTAATCGAAAACATCCTTATAGTAGGCGGTAACGGTCAATACATCATCCTCAGTAATCTGGCTGCGAAGTCCAAGCTCGTAGGCAACCGTTGTTTCCGGATTCAGGTTGGGATTCCCGATCGTCTGCTCGGTCGATTGGGCGCTGCTCGAAGCAAGATCCGAATAGACATACGTCGGCTGGGGCAATTTTGAAAAATGCCCGTATGAGAAAAAGAGTGTTTGGTTATCCGATACTGGGTGAGAAATCCCCAACCGCGGACTGATGCGTCCCTTCCAGCGTCTCCCGAAAAATGAGAATGTGCTTGCGAGATATTGCTGCCGGATGGCGTCCGATGCCAGAGGAACGTTAGGATTGTTAATTGCGTCGTCAACGTACTTTCCGGGAAACCAGTAGTCAAACCGTAACCCGAAATTCAAGATCATACCATGGGCAATGATATTGTCCTGGGCGTAGAGATCTCCCGATGCAGGGCTGACATTGTAAATATCGTTGTTCAACCCCAACGGTTTAATCCATGGGTCGGTAATGTCGATCATTTGGAGGTTCTGGAAATGAGATTCAATTCCCGTCTTGAATTTGTTCTTTTCCGTAAAATTATTTGTGAAATCTATCTTGGCGCTGTAATCGCTGATATAATGATCGCGCCATTCGAACGGTCCGCCGGTGTCATAGAAACCGTCGCCTGGAATAACGCCCACGGTGTCTTTCCCAAGGTTGTAATACTGGATCGGGTACGTTACGATATCTTTAGGTTCATTGTATTGCGTATAATCTTTTCCGTTGGCATCCCCTCGAACATGAGCAGTGTAGTGGCTCAGGCGAATCTCGTAGTATGCTTTTTGATTCAAGGTATGCGTCCACGACAGCGTCTGCTGGATATTGATTTGCGTGAACGTATTTGCGCTGTCTAATATATTCTTGAAGTCGTATTGGTATCCCGGAGTAGGCTCTTGATACTCCAGCGCTGTCTGGATCGTTGAGGAGTTTTGGTCAATTGTCACGGACTGATTGTATGCATACGTGAGTTTCTCGGTCGCTTCAGGCTTCCAGGTTAATTTTCCTGTCCACGAGTAATCGTTCGCATCGCGCGGCGCGAACCTCGAGCCATAAAAAATCGAGGAGATAAGCTGACGGGGCGCTACCGCTTCGTATCCAACAGGCATCCCATTGCTCCCGATGACCTGCACCCAACGCGTGTAGCCATCGGCGACATTTCCGTTAAACGAACCGAAGAAGCTCATTTGCCCCGGCAGCGCTGCACTGAGGAGCGGAACAGGACCGCCCAGAGTCGCACTGAGAATATCAGTGTTGAAATTTGCGAGCGACTTTCCCCATATCCGATCAGTTTTGTACGAAACACCGCCGTGGTAGCTCGACGATCCATCTTTTGTCGTGATGCTGATAACTCCCGAGGTTGCCTGACCGTATTCGGCATTGTATCCGCCGGTTATCACCTCCATCTCTTGAATTGCATCCGGACTGATCTGGAGTCCAAACCCCGTTCCGCCAAGAATGTCCTGTACTGGCACGCCGTCCACTAAGTAGGCGTTCTCGTATCCCCTGCTGCCGCGTATGTGAATCTGGTTGTCGCTCTGTACGACACCGGTTTGCAGTCCCACCATGTCCTGCACCGTTTGCACCGCAGCTACTTTAATGTCTTCGCCGCTCACGGTGCGGGAGCTTGACGTTTGCTCTATATCAAAGAGAGGCTTCTCACCGACGATGACCACTTCCTTGCCGAGCGTCAATTCAGTCTCTTCCAATTTAACGTCGAGAGCAACGGCTTTACCCGCTTCTACTTTTATACCGGTATAAACGACAGCTTTATAGCCGAGCAGCGTGATGGAAATATCATACACACCCGGATTTACTTTTGGGATGATAAATTTTCCGTCAACATCGCTTGACACTCCATAGTACGTCCCCTTCACGAGCACGTTGACGCTTGGCAATCCTTCACCCGTCTTTGAATCAATAATCTTGCCCGTAATCGAACCGCTCGATTGTGCAATGAGAGGAAGAGAAGATGCAACAGCAGCGATAAGAAAGAGAAGGACGAAGTTCCTCAGCCGGCGGAGACACGCCGCTGCGAACTTCTTCTCCGTGTCCCTCTGTGTCTCCTCTGCGTTTCTCTGTGTGATAGTGTTTTTGTTACACAGAGACGCACAGAGATTCACAGAGTTCCACAGAGACATAAGATTTTCAATCGGATTTCTAATATGTATTGCGGCGGTTGACATCAATGAAATCCAAATTGATCAACGATGATTTTGCGGAAAAACGCCGTAAGCGCAGCCGTATTTCCGTTGAGCAAATGAACTGGGATCGCAACAAGGACGAACGATTGTGCACCATCGATCACGCCAATTTCAGGAGTTCCCAGATACCGTTCTTCCTTCTGCTGCGGAGGAGACGAAGAACTGTCCGTATAAACAGAATCCATCTGATAAATATATTGAGCGTCGATTCGCTTATAGATGCGGCGCCAACTAGGGGACGGAGTGACGAATTGTCCGCCGCTGGCCGGCCGCGGCCCGAACGTAAGGACAGGGTATCCGCTTGTTAAATCAAAGGGGATGAGCGTTGTTCCTACGGGGACGCGGTTATCTGCGTTCGTCGGCACTGCTGAAGTCGAATTCGGGTCTGTCGAGACACTGTCGATCGGGGCAAAATCGTTCAACGCGCTAATATTCGGGAAAGAAATGTTCTCCGGAAATGTGGTCGAAAAAATGACCTTCCCGCCGCGCTGGTTAAAATTAAATAAGCCGATCTGCGCCGGTGTGTAGCTCGGGTATAAGTCGCTAAACCAGTACACCAGGCTGTACAATTGCAGCGTGAGGATGAAAGCAGGATTGAGATTTGGCGGGACAAGATTTCCATACGTCGAATCCGCTGTCTGACTCAATTTGGCGGCGTTTGATAATCCATATCCGACGTCAAAGATATCAAAATTTCCGAACGTGCCTCCGGCAATGCTCGGGTCGGAAAAAACTTTACGATACACTTGCAGCGCGGTGGTTGAATCAGATTGATTGTAATCCTTGACAACCAACATTCTCCCCTTCGGTTTTTTTACAAACCAATACCCTGCCGATGAAGAAGGCATGCGGGCGGTAGTGCTGTACGCGCCGGCAACATCCTTATCTTGCAGGTAAAGAACATTCTGCGCATTCAACTTTAAGCCGGAAATCGTCCCTTGGTATTGCAGACCCGGAAATACTCCGGTATAAACGGACGCATTAACTGTTCCGTTGTCCGGAGCGACATCGCTGACAGACCGGGGAACTGCCAGCGTAACAAGTGTTGCCTTATTAGTCAACGTCATCCAGCTTGAAGAAGCCGTATCGCCATTATTGTTCAGTGCAATTCGATACGAGACGATCGTATTGTCTCCGTCAGCATCATGTCCGACCCAGGAAAAAGTGGCAACCGTGTAGGTAGTTTCCGGCTGTTGTATCGTCGACGAATCCACCGGATTTGCCGCAAATTGTACAGTCGGGGGCGTGTTGCGAATAGGAATAAGTAGGATGGCTCCATACGGATCTGCAGCAGACTGGAGGTTACTCAATGCAACGTCCCCCTTATCATACATCCCATTCGTATCCTTGTCCCAATACGGCTGCGGTGTCATCCGGATAATTGCCCCCGGCGGCAGCATCGACGCCTGCTTAAATGTATTGTCGACCGCTCGAACAATCACCGTGAAGCTATCGCGGGCAGTGCGCAATGGAAGAGCAACCAGAGTATCGGTCGTGGTAACCCATGTATACGTTACAGTATCGGGAGTAGGAATTTTCGTTGGAGCTGGTTTGAAATTCCCAACGGCCAAAAGGTAACCCTCTACCATGCCATCAGGAGCTTCTCCGTACCAATAAAGGTGTTGGTGCGATGTGGTCTCAAGCAGGACGGAATCCGGGGTCAGCCAGAGCCGCGTCGAAGGAGGAATGTTGGCCTTTGGCTCGTTCGTGAATTGCTTAGTGCAGCTTCCGCACAAAAGAACACACGCCGAAAAGATTATAATGTCGAAAAAATATTGTCGCATGTTTCTTTATTTCGTTCGCAGGTCCGGTACGATGATATCATGCACCGGTGAACATTGAGTATCAACAAAAAAATTAGAAGCTATCTCAAAAACATGTTACCTCATCCTTCGATGCGCTCTCCCGCTCTTCGAGCGGGATCGCTTACTCAGGATGAACGGGTTATTATTAAAGCTTAAATAAAATCTGTTCATCCTGAGCGAGCGGCGCAGCTTTATCGCGCCGCGCGTCGAAGGACACCCTGAGCAATCCCGTGCCGCTCCAGCGAAACGGGAGCGTCGAAGGGTCAGCGTAAATTCATTTTTTAGAGGTGCTTCTAGTGTTGTGTAACAGAAATTCCTTGAATAAGTGTGGCCAGCTAAATCCATGATTCCTGACGGATTTCGGACGTCGATGGCTTCAGACATTCTTAACTTATTTGCGATACGGGACACTAGTTACTCCTCCAAAAATTACTGCCGTCGTTGTGCGACCCTACCCTCCCCTTACAGGGGAGGGTAGGGCGGGGTAATCGCTTGATGCAAAAATCAGAACGCCGACTTTAGTTAAAACGGTGCCAGCGTACTTCGCAGCAACTATTTCAGCAGCAACATTTTCTTTACCTGGACAAAAGAGCCCGAGGTGATTCTGTAAAAATATACACCGGTGGCAAGCCTTGATGCATCAAATGTTACATCGTACGTCCCCGCCGGTTGCTGGGTGTTGACAAGCGTTGCCACATCCTGCCCAAGAATATTGTATACTTTCATCATAACTTTTCCTGCCGTCGGCAGCGAATACCGGATGGTCGTCGACGGGTTAAAAGGATTCGGAAAATTTTGATTAAAGAGCGTACTGCGCAGGAAGAATCGATCGTAAAGGAACAACCCTGGTTGTTACGGCACCGACGTAATCGGCGTTGGTTCTCGGTACAACCATGTAATTGTTGTTGTTGTAGTAGATAATGCCGATGAGCTTTGCAATCGGGTTACCCGTTTTTAAGATGATATCTCCGGAAGCCGTATCGCCTATAACGTTCGAATACGTATTACGCCCATCTCTTCGGACGAGAATCGGAGCGGTGCTGTTGGAGACTTCAAATTCCGTCGGGTCGACATAAATCGGGTACGTATTTTCGACCACGCACGAATCAAATTCTACCAGCATACCTTCATATGGTTCGGCACCTAGATTCCCGTTGCCTATGCCTGGACCAAATACTGAAGTTTGCAGTTTTACAGGTGCAGGCAATGGATTTTTATGAGATACAATGCGAACCGAGGTTACTAACTCGAGCTGTGTAACATCGAAATCTTCCGTCACTTCACCTGCCACAACAATGCTGTCTCCATTCGCAACCGGCTCCAGCAATGAATCCGGCCCGGTCACCCACAATCCACTGAAAGGCTGATTCGAACTCTGGATATACCATGCGTTTGTTCCTCCCGTACTTATCGGAGACAAAAGCAAGCTTGCAGTATCTGCGGTGACAATACCGGCGGTTGAATCAATAGCTCCGACGTACGGGCTGCGGCCATTTATGTACGGCGTGTACTGAATGTCATGAATTGTTAACAGATGCTGCGTGGATCTGTCAAGAACCTTGTAAAAGAAGTAACCTCCGGTAGTATCTGTACTGGGTCAGCGCTCCGCTGTTGGCCAGAATCCCTGTGGCTCCGCTGGTATCCGCGACCTGGATAAAATACCGGACAACCGTTCCGGCGGGCTGGACCGGTATACGCGCTTGGTACGTCGAATCGACAGCCGCCTGCGGGGCTGTCATGCTGACCGATTGCCATGCCCCATTGTTGAGGCTGTAGAATAACTGCACCGTCCTGATTGGATATGTTGGTGCCACTGGATTCGTCGCTTGGAATGCTTTGACAGTGATGAGAGGAGTGCTGTCTTTCGTCACAACAACCGGATAACGCCTCTCCGTAGAAAACCCGGGACGGGCCGTGCTATAGACTATGTCCCCGGGCCACATCGGACAAATTCGATAACCTCGGGCTGACTCCCCTCCCGAAGACGTCGATACGTACCCTCGTAAAGTATCAATCCCCGTCCCTGCCGGCGGGACTTTATAGCTTGTGTCCGCCGGAGTGGTCGGTTGAACCTGATCACTTGGGCTAAGTGTGAAATGATAAGACCAATCATAATCGGAAAGCTGATTTCCTGCCGCATCTGTAAACATAAATGTACCGCGGCTTGTACTGACGTTCGCAACAACTGTGAGGTTCGTGAAATACACATATTGTGATTCCCATGGTTCACCGCTGGAAAACATAATTTTTCCCCCAGGGTTAGTTCCGATATTGAAGTCGGAAACAGTAAGATGAACCGGCGGAGGCAACGGGTTTCCTGATGAAAGAACATTCACTCCTGTAAGGGGTATTGGTGCAAATTGAGTGAGGCTGTTCATCTGGTTCAACGGGAACTCATTTACTATTCCCAACATTTGGATAATATCTCCTTGCTCAACGTCATAAAATCCATCCGCGTCGAAATCACTGCTGTCGTTAGTATTAGGATAGCGGACAAGGATGCCGCCCCACGGCTGAGTGCCGAAGACGCCTGTGTCTACTACTGCAAGTGTCAGCCCATCGTTGGTATAGCTTATCACTCTCGCGGGGACGGTTACGAGCGCTGTAATGACAACAGTGTCATTATTGTACCGGGAGGTTTGCAGCGTCCAAGAAGATCCGGTATTATAGCCCAACGTGTCGGCTCTCAGCAACGAGTCGAGAGGAACAAATTGGATGTCATGGATCGTCACATTTGGATAATCATTAATTCTCTCCGCTGAGAGACGATGAACCAGCTTCCTTGGCGATTTATGAGCAGCAGCAAAAACAGCGGCAACGCTAAGTGCGGCCAAAAGGGTAATAAGTAAAAGTTTCTTCATAGATCCTCTTCTCCTTTTTAGAAAATTAATATAATAATCGAATGAAATTAAATTCTCTAAGTGCTAGCCATCCGAAAGCTTTAAACCTCCGGATGGCTACGCTCATTTAATTACGACAAATTTTCCGCGCTTAATAGTGCCGGTAACCAGATCCTTCACGGTGAACAGGTACAGCCCCGTCGCAATCGCCTGGTCATATTTGGAAATCAGATCCCATGCATGTTCGCCGCCGGCGAACTGAGGAGAAACACCGAGTCCGGAAAAATTTTGAAACCATTTGATATCCGATCCGCTGTACGTTGCGGCATCATGAATGATATCGGCCACGAGATCTCCGCTCAGCGTGTAGATTTTAATCTCGGCATTTGCCGGTAGATTATAAAAATAGATTTTCCGGTCGCGTTCCCCCGAACCATCCCACGCCGCCCCCGCATAGTACGGGTTAGGATAGACGCCGATGGCAACGGACTTATCCGAAGTCGGCGGTGTTCCTGGAATGACGCGAACAATCACCTTGGCACTCTCAAGACTTGGCAATTGGTTCGCCGAATCACCTGTGCTGTACGCCGAAATTCCGTAAAGGTACTGCCAGCCGTTCAAACTTGTAATGTTATCTGTTGTTGGCGGAAAACGATACCAATATTGCACCGTGTCCGCGGGAAACATTCTTGGCGTGGCGAGCTTGATGGCGCCAAACCCGGTGTTGTACCCGATATTATCGTCTGCACGGTCAAAGTCGCCGACGAGATCCATTGAGAGAATAAAACTTGTCGGATCTTTGATATCCGCACCGGCGGACGAACGGTAAATCCTGTACCCTTCGAAGTCAAATTTTTTACTGATCGGGTCGAAGCTCTCCTCCGCCTGCGTTCTGTCCCAATAGATAATCGCCTGCTGATTTTCCACGACGGCACGCACACGCGGCTGGCGCGGCGGTTGAGGGAGAATGTAGCGGTGAAGCTTTCCATCCCCAATGATGTCTTCGCCGGGATCGAGTTTGTTATTTCCGTTCAGGTCTTCACCGTTGTAGCACTGTTGAGCCCATGAACAATTAGAATATAAAGTTTTCCGAAGCGTCGCATTATGATAATCTTCGCTCGGCAGAGCGTTGCCGCTTTTTTTTGCACAAACAACCGCAAAAACTACATTAAGGCTGTCGCCCGGTGCCAAAGAAGGAAAAGGACCGACAGACAAGAGATCAACCGTGTTCGCTGGAGCGATTCCGATGGTCACACCGTCAGCTAAAACAGGAGTGCCTTGTGGAGTTCCAAGAGACTGAATATAATTTCTTGGCTCCATCGTCGACATCCGCTGATATTTCCCAAGGTACACATCGGGACTATTGTCTACGCTTGGGTAAAAGTATGCTTCTGTTCCGGACCCCGTATTGTTGTACCTCCATCCATTATAGTACGTGTCTTTATAGAGATCGCCGAGCGAATCCAGGGAGGCGCCCACAAAAGCCCCGGTTGAATCACGTTTGAGGGGGAACGGATCCGCACCGAGCAGTTTGAATCCAAAATAAGAGTTTGCCGGAGGACCGTACGGCTGTCCGTTGACATCGAACGTATACGCTAACCTCAAGCTGTCGATGTAGCCTTTCCCGCTGCTGAAGAACGCTGAACTCGCTTGATACCCGGAAAGATTCATGTTGCGAACAACGCCTTCATTTCGCACGCCGACATACATTGCGTCTATTGTGTCGCTGCTGATATTCGTAATTGTGTAGTTGAGAATTACGAAAAAGTCCGCGAAAGGAAAATTCCATGCATACGATTCCAAGTGAACTTTGAGCCCAAGCGGTGTATGGCTGGGGATGGAATCACCTGTTTGCGGATCGCGTGTGTACCTGTCTGTAAAGTCCATCACAAAATCCTGATGGCTTACCGCGTTGATGTTGAAATAGGTATCACCGGACAACGAAGAGCGCTCGCTAATCTGTGATCCAGGCTCGTTTGTGAACTCAAACCCGGCCCCCAGCGTTAACGGGTTCCCTCCATCCTCACATGCTGTTGAAACATATGGGTACCCCACCTTCCGAAGGATGCCGCCAATCCACAGTCCTCCTAACGCCAGGTTCTCGATACGCGACCCTTTCGGATATTCACATGAAGGCTGGGCGGGCCAATTATTGAAATTCGTACCCAGTGTCCCCAAATTTGTGATTGTCATTCGAACATTGCCGATGTCGGTATATTTCGTCGCATCATCATCGGTCAATTTTCTCAGCGGTACAGGCGAAGATTGATCAGAATTGGTTTGAGAGAAACTCTGTTCTGAGCAAAGAAGAAGTACAAGCAGCAGCACAACTAAACTATTTCGACGGGATGGAGTATACAAGGGGTACCAAAAAGTAAAAGTGGATCTCTCCTCAGAAATTATCTTTTAGAAAAACGGCGAGCTTTGCAGTCCACAGAAGTCGCGGTAGGAATATACACGCATCTTGAAAAAGAATCAAGGCAGGAATAATTAATTAACAAAAGAGCAATACTGCGGTAACAGTATCAGTGGTAAATGACGAGTTTGTCCCCAACCCTTATATCGGCCAACGCATTCCACCGTTGGATATCATCAACTGAAACGCCGAATTTTTTTGATATATCCCACAATGTATCGCCGGTGCGGACGCGATAGTAATCCATATTCTCTGAGGTGAGCCGAATTTTTAATCTCCGTCCTGAAAGGACACGGGAGGTCGTGAGTTTATTCCACTTTTTAATATCTGCAATCGATACATTGTACATGCTGGCAATCTTCTCAAGCGTCTCTCCCCTCTTGACCTTGTGCCGTATTGTCTTCTCCTTTACAGGAGCTGCTTTTACGGGCTCTTGTTTTTGTGCCGGCGCGGGTTCTGGTGATAGGCCGGCTGACGGTTCAACATAGACTTCAAGAATTTTGCCCGCATAAATCTTGCTCCGCCGCAATTTGTTCCAACTCTTCAAATCAGCAATGGCGACATTGTAATCGCCGGCAATTTTTTCGAGTGTCTCCCCCCTCTTTACAACATGCTGAACCCAATGGTTCCGATCGTCAACTTGATCGCCAGCGCTCACACCCGCCGGTAATTTCGCCTGAGGAGTGCTTTTCAACGCGTTCTTCTGTTCAAAACTCATCGCGACAATTTTTGCATATTGATCTAATTTTTCTGACGGCACCCACACGGCAATCGTTTGACCGATCTGGATCGAACGTCCGTATGGAATGTTGTTCCAATTCCGTAAATCGCTGGCCCGCACATCGAACCATTCAGCAATATGCCCGAGTGTATCCTTCCTTTTAACCACATACGCAACCTTATCCCGGCCCTCTGGCACGAGGGTCCGGTGCCGATGGACTCGTGGAGCAACAACTCTCGTTTTCTCAACAGGCTCGGTCTCCTTTTGGGCGGCGGGCTCTGTTTCCTGCTGGGCAACCGGTTCTGTATTTGCAGCAAGTAATCTTTTTTTCGAAATCGGAATAATAAGATAGTTTCCGATTCTCAGCCTGCTCCTTTTTGTAAGCTTATTGACTTCAAGCAGTACCGACGTTGCGATACCGTATTTCCGTGCGATACTCCCCGGCGTGTCTCCGCGGCGTATTTTGTGTTCTGCCCATTGACGCTTCTGGTCGTCGGGAATTTGTGCATACTTCTTTGTAAAAGCGTCCGTTGATCCGGCGGGGATCCTCAATTTATATCCGCGATAATTCGGGGGCGTGCACCACTGGATCAATTCCGGATTCAATTCTCTCAGCGTTTCCGCAGTGGTCCCCGCACAATCGGCTAACACATCAAGGTCGACGCAGTCGTCCACGGTAACATACTCATACGATAGACTGTCGGCACGCGGCACACTTTTGAATCCGTATGCTTCCGGATTCATTGCCATCAGCGAAACGGCGATATACTGCGGCACATAATTTCGTGTCTCGCGCGGCAAAAAACGACGCATAGACCAATAATCGTTCGTATGGCTCCTGCGAATTCCTCTGTTTATTCTTCCGCCTCCCGAATTGTATGCCGCAATCGCGAGCTGCCAATCGCCGTATTGATCGTGAAGGTCTTTCAAGTAACGAGCGGCTGCACGGGTTGCTTTCTCATAATCGCGCCTCTCGTCATACCAGTAATTTCCACGCAGACCGTACAATGCACCGGTCCCTTTCATGAATTGCCACATTCCGACAGCTTTAGCCCAGGACCTGGCAGATGGATTCAACCCGCTCTCCATCATCGAAAGATACATCATTTCTTTCGGCACGCCTTCTTCCGTAAAAATCCGGCCGATGGCGGGAAAATACTTCCCTGAGAGATAGAGCCATCGCTCAAAATGTTCCCGGCCTTTATCGATAAAAAACATGATGTTCCTTTCGACAAGGTCGTTCATTTTCATTGGAATCGTGGTTTCGGGAATGGGGACATTCGGTATTTTGACATGTGAGATATCGATGTTCTCAATGTCGAGATTCAGTTTCTCGCGCAACGCAAAAATAGAACTCTGCGGCCCCAGTTCATCGATGCTTGCAATATATTTCTCGTAGTCTTCGACGACGCTTCGGCTCAGGTCGTTGTATTCCTGATTGTTCTCGATATCCGGATAGTAGCTGATCTCGTTGAGGATTCCGATCGCTTGCTCAAACTCATCCGCAGAGAGCACAGAATCACCCATCGTTTGCGCCTGGAGCGCGGAGAGATAATGCTGGCGTGCCGATTCCAATCGCACCGCAATAACCGTTTCGTCCCCCTCATCCGTCGAGTCAATTACGACTATAATGGACGAGTCTGACCCGTTTTTGGCGACCTTTGAATCGATGCCTGCTACGGGCAAAGCGGAAGAAGCAGTGTCCTTGAAATCAGAGCTGACGGGCGATTTGACAGATTGGGGAAATGCGGAGGCTAGAAGAGATACATCAATTCTGAAAATTTGCTCAAGCGGTTGTGCCTGCAAGATGGGCCAACTTGAAGCCCAAGGGGCAAAAATGACGAAGGAGATTGATAGTAACCAAAATGACCGTCTCGACATTACTCCTCAAAGTTGTTGGAAAGAAACCCTATCTATATAGAAATATAGCAATCAATGAAATAAAGTCAAGGGGAAATTTGAAGGGATCGCTGGAAGTGATTGATATATCAGAAAGTGTGATTTACTTTCGAATCGGCGAGAATACCGTCGACTATCCCAGTTCCGTAAGAACTACGCCCAAGAGCGTAATAACAGCTCCAACGACAAAATACTTGCTGACAAGTTGGTGAAGGAAGAAGTACGATAGAACGCTAGTCACGATTGGCTGAGCATTCGCAAATATTGCCACCTTCGTCGTCTCCATTTTCCCTATCGCATAGTACCACAGAAAATACGAGACAACAGACGTACCAAGGCCTAAATATAAAATCCCTTCCCAATGGAAAACCGTCAGCGTGGAAAAGTCGAATCGGCTCGCACCGTAAATCCCTAATGGCAGGAAGAGGATCATTCCTCCGATCATCGAAAGCGACGCGATGTGAAAAGCGCCGTATTTCACCACCAATGGTTTTCCCTGGATCGTATACAATGACCATGCGATGACTGCAATAAACATGACGACGTTTCCATAGGTATAGTCCGAAGAAAAGCTCACGCCGTGTTCAAAAATTATGAGCGCTACACCGCAGAATGCGATCAGCACTCCTGTTATCTTCCGCTTTTTCAATTTCTCGCCGAGCATGAGATGCGAGAAGACAAGAACGAGCACAGGAGTCGTCGCATACAGCAAGGAGGCATTTGCGGCGGTTGTAAACTTTATCCCATACAGAAAGAGGAATTGGTTCAGCGGAATAACAACGAATGAAAGCCACAACATTTTTCCGTAATCTACCCTCAGGATTCTTATTCTTTTTTCTTTGATAATAAAGAGGATGGCCAGCGCTGCACTCGAAACGCATGTTCGCAGGAACGTCAATGCCACCGGCTCAACGTCTACCACGACAGCTTTCGCGACAAGATGCGTTCCGCTTGCAATCAAAACTTGGATGAAGATGAGGAAATAAATCATGATAGATGTGTTTTTTGATATTGGAATATACTGAAGGAGGCCGGCTTTTCCAATAATTTTGAGACTTCTAAATAGTTCCAAAAGTATGGCTCACGCAAAGACGCAAAGTCAAAAATGGTTTCAAAAACAAAGTCTTCGCGCCTTTGCGGCTTGCCGAGATACGATTTTTCAGGCGTGCTTTTTTGCAATTGGAGTTCCCTTTGGGTATATTTTCCACTACTCAATTTCTTAATTCACAGCCGCGATGAAACAGAAACCAACCCTGTATCTTCTGGACGGAATGGCCCTTGCCTACCGCTCTTACTATGCCTTTATCCGGAACCCGTTGATGAACTCGAAGGGGGAGAACACGAGTGCTGTTTTCGGCTTTGTGAATTACCTGAATAAAATCCTGGACGAGAAAAAGCCGGATTACATCGCTGTCGTCTTCGACACCATCGAGCCGACATTCCGCCATAAAGCGTACCCTGAATACAAAGCAACGCGGCAAAAAATGCCGGAAGATATGTCCGCCATGATGGACACGTTAAAGGATGTCGTTCGCGCATTCAACGTTCCCGTTGTAGAACTCCCCGGCTTCGAAGCAGACGATGTTATCGGCACGCTTGCTAAACGAGCCGAAAAAGAAAATGTCGAGACATTCCTTGTCACCAGCGACAAGGATTTCATGCAGCTCGTTTCGCCAACGGTGAGATTGTATCGGCCCGGCAAAGGGGGAAATGACGATGAAATCGTCGACGAATCGGGAGTCATGGAAAAATTCGGTGTGCCGCCGGAACAGGTCATCGAAATACTCGGCCTCATCGGAGACCAATCGGATAACGTCCCGGGCGTTGCCGGGGTCGGGCCGAAGACTGCCGAGCCGTTGATCAAAAAATATGGTACCATCGAAAACCTTTTTGCGCACATTGACGAGATCCCACAAAAAGGGCTGCAGGAGAAACTGAGATCCAACAAAGAAATGGCCCTGCTGTCAAAAAAATTGGTCACAATTGAAATCAATGCCCCCGTCTCCATCGATTTCCATAAACTTAAATCAGCAGAGAAAAATGTTCCGGCGCTTCATGCGTTATACACTGCATTGGAATTCCGCAGCCTTGCCCGGCGGTTAAAAGAGGAAGAGCCTGAGCCCGTTACCGATGTCAGCTTTGACCCACAGACTCTTACGTTGCGCGATATTACTACGTCCAAGCATGAGTACATCATCGTCGATTCCGACGCTACATATCTGCGATTGATGTCCAAGCTCAAAAAGGCAAAAGAATTTGTGTTCGACACTGAGACAACGTCGACCGACGCGTTGCAGGCTCACATTGTTGGAATCTCGTTCTGTTTCGAGCCGAACAAGGCGTATTATGTACCGGTGGAAGTTGAGAGAGAAGCGCCTTCCGAGGATGCTTCGTTGTTCGAACCGGCAAAGAAGCCCGCAAAACATCCCAACGAAAAATCATTTCCACTGAAAAAGGTCATCGCCGACATCAAGCCAATCTTCGAAAACGAAAAGATAAAAAAATACGGGCAGAATATTAAGTATGATATGCTTGTCTTCTCCCGAAAAGGCATCTGGACAAAAGGCATAGGGTTCGACACGATGGTCGCAAGCTATGTGCTTCGTTCAGAGGGGCAGCATAATCTCGACGTCCTTGCGAAAGAACACCTGAACTATAAAATGGTGTCATTCGACGACTTAACGGGAACAGGCAAGGAGAGAAAGGATATCCGGGACATCCCTGTTGCCGACGTTGGAAATTACTCCGCCGAGGACGCGGATATCACTTTCCAGCTTTCGAATATCCTTCATGACAAACTCGCGGCTCAGGGAATGAAATCACTGTGCAGCGACGTAGAATTTCCTCTTATCGCTGTGCTCGCGGACATGGAATTCACAGGAATAAAAATCGATGTGGCGTTCCTTTCCGGAATGTCGAAAGAACTTGAGAGGCAGCTCGACAACCTGGTAGCACAGATTTATTCGGATGCAGGCGAAAAATTCAACATCAACTCCACACAGCAGCTTTCGGTGATCCTTTTTGATAAACTGAAGTTGGCCCCCGTCCGGAAAACAAAGACCGGTTTTTCAACCGATGTCTCGGTGCTGGAAGCATTGCGGACAGAACATCCAATCGTGGAAAGGATGCTCGAATACCGCCAACTTTCGAAGTTGAAGTCGACCTACGTCGACGCGCTGCCGAAGCTTATCCATCCCGCAACGGGCCGCGTTCATACTTCGTTTAATCAAACCGTAGCCGCAACTGGAAGACTTTCGAGCAGCGACCCAAATTTACAGAATATTCCAATCCGGTCCGATATCGGCAGGGAGATACGCCGCGCGTTTATTCCCGGCGGAAAAGAAATGGAGATCATGTCGGCGGATTACTCACAGATCGAGCTGCGCATCATGGCGCATATTTCCGGGGATGAAGGATTGCTCGAGGCGTTTGCATTGGGGGAGGATATTCACTCCACCACGGCCGCAAAAGTTTTCGGCGTGCCCCAAAGCGATGTTACGCGGGATATGCGCCGGAAAGCAAAAGAAGTGAATTTTGGAATTATGTACGGCATCGGCGCTTTCGGGTTAGCGTCGCGCCTGGAGATCACTCAAACCGAAGCGAAGGAAATCATTTCGAAATACTTCGAACGGTTTCCCAAAGTCAATCAGTATATCGCAGACACGATTGCGAAGGTACGGCGCGACGGTTTTGTTACAACACTGCTCGACCGGCGCCGCTATCTGCCGGACATCCACAGCAAGAACGCAAACCTGCGGTCGAATGCCGAACGCCAGGCCATCAACATGCCGATCCAGGGAACTGCTGCCGACATGATTAAGCTCGCGATGATCAAGATCCATAACGTCCTGAAAACAAAAAACCTGCAGAGCAAAATGCTTCTGCAGGTTCACGATGAATTGGTCTTCGAGGTAATAAAAAAAGAAGAATCTGCTGTAAAAGAACTTGTCGAAGACAATATGAAGAACGCGTTGAAACTTAATGTCCCGGTCGAAGTCGAAATCGGTGTCGGCAAAAATTGGCTGGAGGCTCACTGAGAATTTCTGTTTCACTTCCGCCATCCTGCCGATTGTTCACTTCTCCTTCCATCTCCGCAATAACATCGTCGCGCCAATAATGACCAGGATCAGCGGCCAATAGGATCCGATCGATCTCCAGACGTCTCTGCTGTACCAATATCCGAGATGAGTCAGCATCAGCGCAGCGCCAAGCCCGAGAAAGATAATTGACGGTATGAGCAGGTGCCAGTCCTTCACATTGAAAACGAACAACATGAAGAACGCAATGCCGACGATGATGATGAACGCCGGAAAATAGATTGAGAACGAGCCGTGAACGAATCCCCCTTTCCGCAAAAAGAATAGAATGCCCGCGAGGAAGCATAACGTGCCGAAGAAAACTTTGCTCCGGTCGTTGCTGACGAACGAACGGAGGACAACCGCAGCACCGTAGACAAGAAGCCCGAGCCACACAAGCGCCCACCCGCCGATATGAATAACGCTCATTTGATTCAGCAAGAGCGCAACGCCCAAAAGGACGAGAACAAAACCAATGATCGGAAACCGACTGAAAGTATGTTGTTCCATGAGTTTTCCTTGTCAGTAGATACTTATAAGTTAGGATGACTTTCGTACGGTACGAGAAGAACCAGTGTTATGTACAGCACAATGCCAGCCCCGAAAGAGGCCAAACACAAAATAATGTACAGCAGTCGCAACAGCGTGGAATCGATCGAAAAATATTTTGCCAGGCCGCCGCAAACCCCTCCCAGTTTTTTATCGGTTCGCGAACGCCTGAACGTACGATATGGCGGGGCGGGAGAAAGTGGCTCCTCAGCCTGGAAATCAGCCGACTGTTCAGCAGCAGGAGCTCGTTCCGCTTGCCGATAATAAATGATAGCCATTCCTAACAAAATAAGCAGGATCGGAAACACCAAACTCCACGAGATGTCCCACATATGGAGAAAAGAAAATAACCCCAGGTTCGAGAACAATACTATTGCACCACCAATAATAAGAGCGATCCCGAACAATTTCCGCGCGTTTGTGGACCGCGATTCGACCGGCGTCTCCATCCCTGCCACATCGATCACCCGCTTCGGCATGATAATTGCGCAGGCGATGTAGAGAATAAATCCTGAGCCGCCAAAAAATGCCAGCAGCACAAAGAGGATCCGCATAATCACCGGGTCGACATCAAAATATTCCGCCAAACCGCCGCATACGCCGGCGATGATTTTGTTTGTCGGCGACTTGAATAATCGTTTCGGTTCCATAATTGCCTCAGTCGTCTAATGAAGAGACTTCAAAGATTCCGGCCTCAAATAGTATTACGAATATTTCTTCGTAATGTTACAACGCTGGACGAAGCTGTTTTTTTCTCTTTAAAATCTCCGAAAGGATACCATTTGGAGGGAGGATAGTCAAGTCAATAAATAATCCTCGCCGCAAGCAGCGAAGTATTTGTCATGCCAGCAGACGCTGGCATCCAGATTCTGGATTCCGGTTTTCGCCGGAATGACGACACAAGCATCGGGGTAGTAAACCCAATAAGGAATAAATTGCATAAATAAAAAAGCCTCATTCAACGAATGAGGCTCTGAAAAGACAATTTTCTGCAGATTTAGACTTCCATAATTTCTTTTTCTTTAGCGGCAAGGAGGTTGTCGACTTCTTTGATGTGATTGTCCGTGTATTTCTGCACTTCCAGTTCTCCCGCGTTTTCGTTCATCCTCTGAAAAGTGTTCGTCTTTTTCTGCTTTTTTCAAATGCTCGTTCGTGTCGCGGCGAATATTACGGATCGCAACCTTTCCCTCTTCGCCGAATTTTTTCACGAGCTTGACAAGTTCTTTACGTCGTTCTTCATTGAGCGGAGGGATGGGAACCCTCACCACGGTTCCGTCGGTCCCCGGATTGAGTCCGAGGTTAGCAGCAAGAATCGCCTTTTCAATGTGTACAAGCATTCCCTTGTCCCACGGCGTAATCGTGATGAGATGAACATCCGGTACGCTCACGCTGCCCACTTGAGTCAACGGCGTCATCGTACCGTAGTAATCGACTTTTACCGAATCGAGTAGCGCTGTTGTTGCTTTACCCGTCCGAATTTTCATCAATTCTGTGCGCACAACATCGACGGCTTTGTGCATCCGGGCCTCGCCGTCCTTCAGTATTTGTTTTAACATAGCCTCACCCAATGATGTTATTGGATTAGTTTATGGCAGCCACGCTGTCGTTCACTGCAGTTCCTATTTTTTCCCCGAGAACCAATCGGCGGAGGTTGGAAGGAATGTTCATATTGAAAATTGCTATCGGGAGATGATTTTCCCTGCAAAGGGTTATTGCCGTCATATCCATAACGCGCAAATCTTTTCGCAGAACATCCTGGTAAGAAATTTGTGGGAAATGCTTTGCTGACGGGTTTTTCTCCGGGTCGGAATCGTACACCCCGTCCACGCGGGTTCCTTTGATAATGACATCGGCTCCAATTTCAATCGCACGAAGCACCGCGGCTGTGTCGGTCGTAAAATACGGATTGCCCGTGCCCGCCGCAAAGATCACCAGGCGGCCTTTTTCCAAATGGCGGATTGCGCGGCGGCGGATAAACGGCTCGGCGATCCGTTCCATGTTGATTGCCGTCTGGCAGCGAGTAAAAACACCGTGATGTTCGAGTGCGCTCTGGAGCGCGAGCGCATTAATCACTGTTGCGAGCATCCCCATATGGTCGCCAGTAACCTTGTCGATTCCGTCGGTCGAGTTTTCAATACCGCGGTAAATATTCCCGCCGCCGATGACAATACCGATCTGCACACCGAGCTCCTGCACACCCTTGATCTCTTCGGCATAGTTTCCGATGACATCCGAGTCGATCCCGTATTCCTTCTCGCCCATAAGCGACTCGCCGCTGAGTTTCAGCATTATCCGCTTGTACGCTGGCTTCGGCATAGTGTTCCTTTTTGATAAAAAGAAAGGTCTCGGAGGAGACCTTTCTTCAACTATTATTTTCTATTCGCCGAGTTGATACCGTTTAAACTGACGAACCGCGAGTTTGTCGTTGTGTTTTGTCGACGCTTCCTGCAAAACTTCCTTGATGACCTTGCTCGCATCTTTAATGAAGCTTTGTTCGAGAAGAACGACTTCTTGAAAATATTTTTCAAGCCGTCCCGTCGCTATGCGTTCGACAACTTGGTCCGGCTTTCCCTCATTCTTCGCTTGCTGGCGGTAAATGTCGAGTTCCTGCTCGATCACATTCTTGCTGACTTGCTCGCGGGAAACGACGCTCGGATTCATTGCTGCGGCCTGCATCGCAACATCGCGCGCGATCGTCTTTGCTTCATCGGACGCCGCGGTGGTCGAGAGTTCTACAAGAACGCCGATCTTGCTTCCCATGTGTGTATACGCCTCGATCACGCCGTTCTCTGCCATGATGACATCAAACCGCTTGATTTCGATCTTCTCGCCGATTTTTCCAACCAGATCCGATAAAGCATCCCTTACCGTTCTCTTGTCGTTGTACGAAAGAGCAAGCAGTTCGGTGATCGATTTCGGGACTTTGCGTTCGACGATCGATGCTACATCATTGGCAAATTGGACAAAGTCCTGACTCCGCGCAACAAAATCCGTCTCGCTGTTGATTTCAACAATAACGCCGAGTTTCCCGCCGTTCGCGACTCTCGTCACAATGATACCCTGATTTGCAACGCGGTCAGCGCGTTTCTCGGCAGTCGCTGCGCCTTTTTTCCTCAGAAATTCAATCGCTTTTTCCATGTCGCCGTTTGTCGCTTCAAGTGCCCGTTTGCAATCCATCATGCCGGCGCCGGTTTTTTCGCGTAATTTTTTTACTGTTTCACTTGTAATAGGCATACTACGTTTTCTTTTCTCTTCTATGAATAATAAAAATGGAGTTACTCTTTTTCTTCAATCTTGGCGGTCTCTTCCTTGCTTACAACGTGTTCCTTGCTTTCAGCCTCTTCCTGCTTTTCATGTTCTTCCGGTACTTCCTGTTGACGAGCTTTTGCCCGTTCCGAGCCTTCAATGATCGCGTCCGCAAATGCGCGGGTGATCACCTGCACGGTTTTCAACGCGTCGTCATTCCCGGGGATGATATAGTTGATTTCGTCCGGATCGCAATTCGTATCGACGATCGCGAACACGGGAATTCCAAGCCGCCTCGCCTCCTTGACCGCGATCGATTCTTTTTTGACGTCAACAACGAACAGTGCGCCTGGCAACCGTGTCATGTCGACAACACCGGACAGCGTCTTGCTCAATTTGTCTTTTTCTCTGGTAAGAAAAAGTCCTTCTTTCTTCGTGATCTTCTCGAACGTGCCGTCGGATTCCATCTTTTCGATATTCGTCAGCCTCTTCACGCTCTTCCTGATCGTCGTAAAATTTGTCAGGGCGCCGCCGAGCCAGCGTTCGCAGATGTAATACTGGTTGCACCGTTTTGCTTCTTCGAGAATAACGTCCTTCGCCTGTTTCTTCGTCCCTACGAAAAGAATTTTCTTCCCTTCCGCAGAAATATTCGCGATGGCGGTGCACGCTACTTCGAGCAGTTCTTGAGATTTTTTAAGGTCGATGATGTGAATCCCGTTGCGTTCCATAAAAATATATGGCTTCATCTTGGGATTCCACCGGCGGGTAAGGTGTCCGAAATGGGCACCGGCACCGAGGAGATCGGCGAGTTCTACACGTGGCATTGTATTCCTTTTCTGTTTAGTTTTAGTCTTCTACTTTCGTCATCCTCGTCCGGGATCCCGCAGAGCAGGACACTTCCGTGCAAGTCGGAAAGTATGCTTGATAATACGCAACAGAAGAGTGCGAACAGCCTGCAGTCCGCACGATCTCTGTTATCGTTTGGAAAATTGAAATCTTTTCCGGGCTTTCTTCTGTCCGTATTTTTTTCGCTCAACCATGCGCGGGTCGCGTGTAAGAAGAGCATGACCGCGCAACAAAGTACGGAACTCATCGCTTGCTTCGAGAAGCGCCCGTGCAATGCCGAGTCTCATTGCGCCGGCTTGACCTGCAGCTCCGCCCCCCTCAACGGTCACCGCAACATCGTATTTACCCGCAGTGTCGGTAACGCTGAACGGTTTTACGATATCAGCACGGTAAATTTCCTGAGGGAAATACTTTTCGAACGGCTGCTTGTTTACGACAATTGCACCCGTACCCACTTTAAGAATTACCCGAGCTACTGAAGTTTTGCGTCGTCCGACTGCAGTGATATTGTGTTGAGGCATTCTAGTCCTTCAATGTCATAATGGCGTTGATAATTTAACTCTTGACCGCGAGTGTTTCCGGCTTTTGCGCTGCGTGCGGATGTTCGGTGCCGGTGTACACTTTTAATTTCTTAAATATGCGCTTGCCTAAACGGTTGTGCGGAAGCATGCCTTTCACGGCATGTTCAATCACTCGTTCAGGATTGTTCTTGATCACGTCCTTGAAGCTCTCAAACACAGCACCGCCGGGATAACCGGTATAATGGAAGTACTCTTTCATTTCGGTTCGCTTCCCCGTCACTTTGATCTTCTCTGCGTTCACGACAATGACGAAATCTCCGGTATCCACATTTGGCGTAAAGATCGGTTTGTGCTTTCCCCGAAGGATTTTTGCCACCTGTGTTGCAATTCTCCCAAGAGTCTGCCCTTGAGCATCGACGAGATACCACTTTTGTTCGATTTCACTCTGTTTAAAAAAATATGTGCTTTTATCTCCGAAAGCCACAGCAACCTCCACGTTTCAAAGTTCAAAATTATACAGCTTTTAAATTTACGCCAAAACCAGTGGAAAAGCAAGATTTTTTTTCAGAGAAATTACAGTGCGAGCTTCCAGGGGTTTTCCAGAATCAGCTTTACTTCCTGCATAAACTCAGCCCCGACCGCGCCGTCAACAACGCGATGGTCGCACGAGAGCGTCAGCTTTAGCCTATGCCCGGCAATAATTTGCCCATTTTCGACCACCGGTTTTTCAGTGATCGCACCCACCGCCAAGGATCGCGGCTTCGGGCGGGTTGATGATTGCTGCGAATTCCTCGACGCCGAGCATTCCCAGATTGCTCACCGTGAAAGTCCCTCCGCTGAATTCATCCGGCTTGAGTTTCTTATCCCTCGCTTTAGCCGCCAATTCTTTCGATTCGCTTGCAATCTCAAAAAGACTTTTCATATCGGTATTGCGGATGACCGGTGTAATCAGACCGTCGTCGATAGCAACCGCTACCCCCACGTTGATCGCGCCATGCTGAATGATCTTGTCTCCCGCAAACGAAGAATTCACCTTGGGATGATTGCGGAGTGCAAATGCGCATGCCCTGACGATGATGTCGTTGAAACTTATCTTTACGTCGCCGCTTGAATTTAAGGAAGCGCGAAGATCGATGGCACGCTTCATATCGACTTCATAGGTGAGGTAGAAGTGGGGGGCCGTCGTCTTGCTCTCGACGAGCCTTTTGGCGATCGTCTTGCGCATCAATGACAGAGGGATCTCCTGCGACGTGCCGGCGACATACGGGCGTGCAATGTGCCCCGCACTTTTTGAAAGAGGCAGATCGAGATCTTTTCTTACGATTCGCCCCATCGGACCCGAGCCGCTGATGGAATGCAAATCTATTTTATTCTGAGCAGCAATTGCTTTTGCAAGAGGGGATGCTTTCACACGCTCGTCGCCATCTCCGCCCGCACGTGGGAGAAGATGCTGTAGACTGTTGAGTTTGTTCGACTCCCTTCGGTGCCGTGGGGGCGCTCGCCGCCGGACCATGTCCTGAACTTGGAGCAGTAGTATCAACCAACAGCGATGAGATGTCTTCCGATGCGCGTCACCGATAATCGCGATAGGTTTTCCAACCGCCGCCCCCTTCCCTTCAGGCACAAAGATTTTTCGCAAGACGCCGGTGTCGTATGCTTCAAGTTCCATATCGGCTTTGTCTGTTTGAACCTCGGCAATAATCTCCCCCTGTTTCACCGGCTCGCCTTCTTTCTTCAACCACTTCAGGATGATTCCTTCTTCCATGGTATCGCTGAGTTTCGGCATTGCTATTTTTGTTGCCATCTGTTCTTCGCTTTCCCGTTGTGAAATAACTTTTTAGCTAACACTGTGCACTGTTAGTATCCACGAAGAACACGAAAAAGCACGAAGTTGGTTATGGAACAATCTTCATAAATGTGTTCGCTTCGTGTTCTTCGTGAACTTAGTGGAACATTCAATTTCTCCGTAGCATCAGCTTTTACCGATAGAGAACTTTTTTGACAGCCGCGATGACCTTCGCAGCACTCGGCAGCGCTTGCTTCTCGAGATTGGTCGCATACGGCATCGGAATATCTGCGCCGTTCAGCCTTTCAATCGGAGCGTCAAGGTAGTCGAACGCTTTGGAATAAACGCGGCTTGCAATTTCGGCGCCGACGGAGGCGAACGGCCACGCTTCCTCGACGATGACGCACCGGTTTGTTTTCTTGACGGAATTAATAATCAGGTCTTCATCCAGAGGACGAATTGTACGCGGGTCGATCACCTCGGCTTCGATCCCTTCTTTCATCAATTCGTCTGCCGCCGCGAGCGAGACATGGAGCATCTTCGACCATGCGACGATTGTCACGTGCTCTCCTTTTCGTTTAATGTCGCCGACCCCGATGGGAATCGTGTATTCTTCTTCCGGAACTTCTCCTTTGTGCCCGTACATCATTTCGCTTTCCATGAACATCACCGGATTGTCGTCGCGTATCGCCGACTTCAACAGCCCTTTCCCGTCCGCCGGGGTTGAGGGAATGATCACGATCAATCCCGGAACATGCGAGAGCATTGATTCGAGCGACTGGGAGTGCTGCGAAGCGAGGGCATGCGCGGCGCCGGAAGGGCCTCGGATGACGATCGGCACTTTGAATTGCCCGCCGGACATGTATCGTATTTTTGCCGCATTATTGAACAACTGGTCGAAGGCAAGGATGGCAAAATTCCATGTCATCATCTCGACGATCGGACGCAGGCCTACCATTGCGGCGCCTATTCCTAACCCGGCAAACCCGGCTTCGGTAATCGGGGTGTCGATCACCCTTTTCTCCCCGAATTTTTGAAGCATGCCCTGGCTGACTTTGTATGCGCCTTGGTACTGCCCGACTTCTTCACCCATCAAAAAAACATTCGGATCCCGCTCCATCTCTTCGCACATTGCCTGATTTAATGCTTCACGAAATGCAATCACTGCCATACTTCATTTTCCCTTTTCAAAATTAAGAGTAGACGTTTTCATACAAAAAATCAGCCGGCGGCTCGGGGCTGTGTTCGGCAAACTCAACCGATTCATCGACAATTTTCTTGATCTCTAATTCCATTTCATCAATGACCGGCTGACTGAGAATACCGGCCTCGAGCATTTCATGTCCGAAAGCCGGGATCGGATCACTCTTCTTTTGTTCTTCGACTTCCTCTTTTGTCCTGTAATGGCCGTGTATCGGGTCGGACATCGAGTGGCCGCGGAATCGGTACGTCCGAGCTTCAAGCATTGTCGGCGCGCCGGTTTTGCGGGCACGATCGACGGATTCTTTGACGACGCGGTACATCTCCAGCACATCCATGCCGTCGACCCATTGGCGGGTGATATCGTACGCCGAAGCCTTTTGATAAATATCCCACACGGCGGTCGATCGTTCAACAGCCGTTCCCATCCCGAAACGATTGTTCTCGCAGATGAAGACGACCGGCAATTTCCACAATGCCGCAAGGTTTAGCGTTTCATGAAACACTCCTTGATTAGCCGCAGCTTCACCGAAGAAGCAGACGGTGACAGAATCTTTGCCGAGATATTTTGAAGCGAATGCTGTGCCGGAAGCAAGCGGTACGTGGCCGCCTACGATACCATATCCCCCCATAAACCCTTTCGAAGCATCGAACATATGCATCGAACCGCCGACGCCCTTCGAGCAGCCGGTGAACTTGCCGAAGAGTTCTGCCATGATGACTTTCGGCTCCATCCCGCGAGCGATGGCGTGGCCATGGTCGCGATATGCCGAAAAAATATAATCATCCTCGCGCAAAGCGGCTATCGCGCCTACGCCAACGGCTTCTTGTCCGATATATAAATGGCAAAAACCGCCGATCTTGCTTTTCCCGTATTCTTGTGCAGAGCGCTCTTCAAACCTGCGGATGAGAAGCATTTGGCGGTATAGGTCGATGAGTTTTGCATTGGACAATCCTAAATCTTTCCAGCGAAATGCTTTTACACTTTTTGATTCTTTCTTCAGTGTAGCTGTTGCCATTCGTTCTCCTTATGATGAAAAAAATTACACTTGTTCGGCAGCGTGGTATGAACTGCGCACGAGCGGACCCGACTCGATGTACCGGAATCCCATCTCAAGGCCACGCTGTTTCAGCCTCCGCAAATTCTTCGGGACGAACATACCGTTCAACGGGCAAATGAGATTGTGTCGGCTGCAAATACTGACCGAGCGTAAGAATATCGCATTCTACTTCCCGGAGGTCGCTCATTGTATCGATCACTTCTTCGATTGTCTCACCGAGTCCGAGCATCAAGCCGGATTTCGTGAGAAACCCTTTCTGCTTTGCGCGGAAGAGCAATTCGAGCGAACGATTGTAGTGCGCCTGCGGGCGGACAATTTTATACAATCGGGGGACAGTCTCTGTGTTGTGATTGAGAATATCCGGCTGAGCATCGAGGACAATATTCAAAGCCTGTTCGCTTCCTACAAAATCCGGGATAAGCACTTCAATGCGGCATCCAGGGACGCGGCTGCGAATTTCACGAATAGTCTCTGCAAAGATTTGCGCGCCGCCGTCAAACAGCTCATCGCGGTTGACAGAAGTAATGACCGCATGCCGGAGCTTCATTATCTCGACCGCTTCGCCGACACGCCGCGGCTCATCTTTATCCAAAAATTCAGGACGGCCGGTCTTCACGGCGCAAAAGCCGCAGCTTCGTGTGCACGTATCGCCAAGGATCATGAACGTTGCGGTACCGGAATTCCAGCATTCTCCCATATTGGGACACCGGGCCTCTTCACACACGGTATGGAGCCGGCTCTTGTCGATCAGGCTCTTCAACCGTGAGTAATTCTCTCCCCCCGGAACGCGTGCCTTCAACCATTCCGGTTTGCGCTGCCGTTCGACGTGTATTTCCTGTATGATTGTTTCCATTGTAATAATTAGGAATTTTGAATTATGAATTAGGAATTTTTCAGAAATGGATTTTGAAGTTGCGTGCTATGTTGTTTCTGATTCCTAATTCGAGCCTTCTGAATAATTCCGAAAGTGCGGCTCGCGCAAATCCAAGGGGATGGCTTCGCCAGACGCAAAGTCGCAAAATGATTCTAAAACAGATCCTTCGCGACTTAGCGACTTAGCGCGAAACCAATTTTTCAGATGTTTCAATTCATAATTCATAATTCTCCAAATACTGGACTATTCTCTGTAAAAACATTCCACCGAGCGCTCCGTCGATTATCCGGTGGTCGTACGACATCGAAATATACACCATCGAACGAATGGCAATCGCGTCATTAATCACCACTGGACGCTTTTTGATGGCGCCCACGCCCAGTATTGCCACTTGTGGTTGGTTGATTATCGGGAAGCCGAAGAGATTGCCGAAAATGCCCGGGTTGGTAATCGTAAACGTTCCCCCCTGCACATCATCCGGTGCAAGCTTTTTCGTCCGTGCGCGATTAGACAGGTCATTTACCGCACGGGCAAGTCCGGCGAAATCTTTGCCGGCAGCCTGCTTCACTACAGGAACAATTAAGCCATTTTCCAGCGCAACAGCAACTCCAATATTGATGTCCTTCCGGAGAATAATCGAATCGCCGTCGACGGATGCATTGATCAACGGAAAATCTTTTATTGCCTTGACGGCCGCATCAACAAAGAATGGGGTGAACGTAAGCTTGAACCCCTCCCTCTTCTCAAAATCTGCTTTGTGTTTTTCCCGGTATGCGACAATCTTCGAAACATCGGCCTCTGCCACCGAGCCGACGTGAGCCGAGGTGTGCACGCTCCGCACCATGTGTTCGGCAATGGCTTTCCGCATCGTGTCCATCTTTATTACTTCGACGCTTCCAGACGGAGTTCCCGCGAGTCGACGGTTTGACATGGGCTGTTGCACTTCCCGATTTTCTGCGCTCAATGTAATCCAGAACATCCTTTTTTGAAACACGATTGTTTGCCCCGCTTCCCGGAATTTTTTCCAACTCACTTAGCGAAATGCCCTCAGCACGGGCAATGTTCATGACGAGTGGAGAAAAGAATCTATTCGTTGCTGCTGAAGTGCTTTGTCTGATGGTTACTGGTTCAAGAGAAGAGTCAATGGTCGAACCGATTTCAAGCGTTGGGTTTTGGGTTTTAGATTGAATATGTTCAGGACTAGACGTTAATGGGGCATGGACATCTGTCTGTATTCTTGCGATCACAGTGTGGACGTCGACAGTTTTCTGCTCCGGAAAAAGTAATTCGGCTACAAGTCCGGCTGAAGGGGATGGAATCTCAGAATCAACTTTGTCCGTGCTGATTTCCAGCAAGGTTTCGTCCTTGGCAATTTTATCCCCGACTTTTTTGTACCACTTTGTGATTGTCCCCTCCGCTATACTTTCGCCCATCTGGGGCATGATGACGTCGACAATAGCCATAAGTTCTTTGTGTTTTTTTTCGTTTTGTCTTTTTAAAACGCCGCTAATTCTTGCAACGCCGTCAGAATTCTCTCTCTATTCGGTAAGAAATATTCCTCGAGCGTTGGTGCGAATGGAGTCGGAATATCCATCGCTCCGACTCGTTTAATAGGAGCGTCAAGGCTTTCAAACGCAAACTCTGCAACAAGAGCGGCAATCTCACCGCCAATTCCGCCCGTGAGCGTATCTTCGTGCGCTATCAAAACTTTTCCTGTTTTCCTCACCGAAGACAGAATCAAATCTTTATCCAGCGGCATCAAACTTCGCAGGTCAACAACCTCAACACTGATGCCGCTCTGCTTCTCAAGCATTTCTGCGGCCTCAAGAGCCAGATGAACTGCAGATCCGTAGGTGATGACGGAAATATCATTCCCCGGCCGCTTAATATCTCCCTTCCCTATTTCGACAACATAATCGCCATCCGGCACTTCACCTTTGATGTGGCGGTACAGTCGCTTGTGCTCGAAATACAACACCGGATTCGGGTCGCGAATTGCCGCTTTGATCAACCCCTTTGCATCGTAGGGAGTTGACGGTGCAACAAGTTTCAATCCCGGTTGATGAAAAAACCACGCCTCAGGATTGCGCGAATGAAACGGTCCGCCGTGGATGCCTGCACCGGACGGAAGACGGACGACCATCGGCACGGGAAGATTCCACCGATAATGTATGGAGGCGGAATTATTGACAAGCTGATTAAAGCCGCATGTTACAAAATCAGCAAACTGCATCTCCGCAACGGGCTTCATCCCGACCAACGCAGCGCCGGTCGCAGCTCCGAGAATTGCAGATTCTGCAAGAACCGTGTCGACAACGCGATCGCTCCCGAAATGGTTAAGGAATCCTTTAGTGACCTTAAACGCACCGCCGTACTCGCCGATGTCTTCGCCGAGAAGAAAAACCGACGAATCGCGTTCCATCTCTTCCCACAGTCCCTTGCTGATAGCGTCAATATAAGAGATTACAGGCATTTGGATAAATCATGAATTAATAATTAAAAATTAAGAATTAAAATATAGATTAAGCTTTCACAAGTTCTATTTCTTAATTATTAATTCTTAATTTTTAATTGTTCTGCAAATACTCCAACAGCGGCATCTTCCGACGGCGGATATGGACTTTCTAACGCATGCTGCGTCGCTTCCTGGATCTCAGCCGCAATTTTCTTTTCGAAATTATTCCGAATTTCCGGTGAAAGGATTTTCCTGTCGACTAACTGTTTCTCAATCTTCAGAAGCGGGTCCTTTTTCTTCCACTCGTCCAGTAATTTTTTAGGGACGTATTCTGCTCCGTCGTTCACCGAGTGCCCGTGCATTCTCATCGTAACAGATTCGATGAGCGTTGGCCCATCGCCTCTTCGAGCCCGTTCAACCGCCTCCTTGCTGACCGCATAGACTTCATCGACGTCTGTGCCGTCAATCGTAAAACCGGGGATTCCGTACCCAATCGCCCGGTCGGACACTTTCTCAACGATGAACTGCTTTGCAATCGGCGTCGAGTACGCGAACTGGTTGTTCTCAACGATCAATACAAGAGGGAGTTTCATCACGGAACACATCGCAAGCGACTCATGGAAATCGCCGACGCTGCTCCCTCCGTCGCCGATGTACGTCATCACGACAGACTTCTCTTTTCGAAGCTTGCTCGCCAACGCTACTCCCGTGGCAACCGGAATCATTGCGGCGAGATGGCTGATATTTCCATATATCCTCAGCGAGGAATCTGCATAATGTCCGGTCCCGTCGCGGCCGCGGGCAGGGCTGTTTCCACGCCCAAGATGTTGAAGCATCAGGTTGCGCACGGTCTGACCTTTCACGAAGTGCGCACCAAGGTCGCGGTGCATCGGGAAGAGATAATCTTCCTTCTTCAAACAAAACGCACTGCCGACTGCCGTTGCTTCATTGCCGTTTCCGCTGAACGCTCCGCCGATAATTTTTCCCTGGCGGTACAGCGTAATAATCGACTCCTCAAACTCACGGGTTAAACGCATGAAATAATAAAGCTGAAGCAGTTCATCATGAGAGAGTTGATGCTTCACGGCGTCGGGGCGATGAGCAGATCCAACACTTGCACTTTTTGATTTCACTGTTGCGGGCATAGGTTTGATGATTAAAACTCCGCCATTTTTTTCAACGCCGAAACAATATCATTTTCCTGAGGAAGAACCGCGTTCTCCAGAGCCGGTGCGAACGGAATCGGCGCATCTTTTGCTGCAACTCTCATGATCGGCGCGTCGAGCCACTGAAAGCACTCTTCTGCAATCACTGATCCGATCTCGGCGCCGAATCCGCCGGTTCGGGTGTCTTCATGAACGATCAACGCCTTTCCGGTTTTCTTCACGGACGAAAGAACCGTCTCCTTGTCCCACGGACAAATCGTCCTCAAGTCGATCACCTCAACACTCACTCCCTGCACCTCAAGTTTTTTTGCCGCTTCGAGAGAACGCTGGACCATCATTCCCCATGCGACGATAGTTACATCGTTCCCTTCCTTCTTCACACTCGCGAGGCCAAACGGCAGGAGATAGTTTTCATCCGGCTCCGGACTCGACGCAAACCCTTGTCGATAGAGTCCTTTATGTTCGCAGAACAGAACAGGATTCTCTTCCCGGCACGCAGTCTTCAATAACCCTTTTGCATCCGCTGCGTTGGACGGCATGGCAATCCACAAACCGGGCATGTGCGCAAAAAATCCCTCGATGCTCTGGCTGTGATATAACCCGCCCCGGATGTATCCCCCAACGGCAACACGAACAACGACTGGACAGGAAAAAGCTCCGTCAGACCGGTACCGAAGCTTCACCAGCTCGTCTTTGAATTGCATGAAAGAGGGCCAGATGTAATCGCCAAACTGAATCTCTACGACCGGTTTGAAACCCCGGATCGCTAGTCCGATCGCAGTCCCGACAATACTTGCTTCCGCAAGTTGAGAATTGAATGCACGCTCTTCACCAAACTCGGCAGTCAATCCTTTCGTTGCGGTAAAGACTCCTCCTTTGCTGCCGGCGACATCCTCACCATATACCAGCATCTTCGGATTGAACTTCATCTCCTCGTGCAGGGCGTGATTAATCGCATCGACCATCACGACGTTTTTACCCTCGTGCCTCGACTCTTCAAAATTATTTTTTGAGACGATGATATTGGGAGAGAATACGTTTCGTTCCGCGGTATCGGCAGTGGGGCTTGGCTGCGACTCGGCCCTGTCCGCGGCTTCTTCCACTTCTCGTTTAACTTCAGCTTTTAATCGATCCAATTCTTCCTTGGAGAGAACATCGGAATCAAGAATCATCTTTTCAAGCTTTGGCAGCGGATCACTTTTTCGATTCCGTTCAATCACATCCGGCGTTAGATATTTCTTGGGGTCGTCGGACGATGAATGAGGGAATAATCGAACAACATCGGCCTCGATCAAACTCGGCCCCTTCCCGGAACGCGCATGGTGTATGCTTCCTGTGCCGCACGATACGAGGCGGCAAAATCTGTTCCGTCAATGTGGAAGCGACAGAGATCAGGATAACCGCTTGACAATTCATAAATAGAACATCCCGCAATCTGGTCTTTCACCGGAACGGAAATTGCGTACCCGTTATTCTGGATCAAAAAGACCACAGGCAGCTTTTCCCGGCTCGCCCAGTTCAGCGCTTCGCTGAATTCGCCTTCACTTGTCGCCCCTTCCCCGGAAGAGACGTATACCACTTCATCTTTTCCTTCCTTCACCGCGCCTAATGCAGTCCCCACAGCCTGTAGAAACTGTGTGCCCGTCGGACTTGATTGTGCGGGAATGCGAAGCGCTTTGTTCCCATAATGCGACGGCATCTGGCGGCCGTTAGAGCTCGGACCGCCCAACCGATGCATCGATTCGAGAAATATTTCGTATGCGGTTGAGCCGTACTGCAATGCGAATGCGAGGTCCCGGTAGTACGGATACGCCCAATCGTACCCTGGTTTCAACGCCATCGCGGCAGCGATCTGGCACGCCTCATGTCCCGGGCCGCTGATATGAAATAAGATTTTCCCCTGCTTTAAGAGAAGCATCGATTTCTCGTCGATACTTCGAGAGAGGTGCATCGTCCGGAAGGCCTGAATGAGCTGTGCGTTGGTTAACTGACCGTTGGAGGCTTGCGGGACTTTGCCATGCTTTGCATTCCAGTGGGGTGAAGGTTCGAATTTATGGACCATCATCACGTTTTTTTTCGCTGTCATGCAATCTTCTCCTCAACAGGTAAAGCATCTTCGAAATGTTTGTTCGAGAGAAGCTCTTTGAGCATCATCGGCTGAGATGCAACTGAGAATACAGATTCAATATTACGGACTACCCCCTTTTCAACATCGGCCATTGCGACTTCGTGCCCTGTCAGAGCCCGAAGAGACGTTACACCTTTATGAAAAATTCCGCACGGAATAATTCTGTCGAAATACGAAAGGTCGGTGTTAACGTTCAAGGCAAATCCATGCATGGTTACCCATCGGCTCACCTTCACCCCGATAGCCGCCAGTTTATCGTTCTTCACCCAGACGCCGGTATATCCGCCGGAACGTTCTGCTCCGATGCCGAAATCTTTTGCCGTGCGAATCAAGACCTCTTCGATGTCGCGCAGGTATCGATGGATATCGAGATAGTAACCGTTAAGATCGAGAATCGGATATCCGACCAATTGGCCGGGACCGTGAAACGTAACATCGCCCCCCCGGTCAATCGTATGCAAATCAATTTTCTTTTCTTGTAATTCAACGTCGCCGGCGAGAAGATGGTTGATGTCCGCGCCTTTGCCGAGCGTGTAGACGGGCTCATGTTCAGTCAGCAGCAAAACATCGGGAATACGCCGAGCTAGACGTGCGGAGAATATTTTTCTCTGCAGATCCCACGCGTCGGCGTACCGCGTCCGTCCAAGATTGATGACAAGAAGTTGATTCATGTTCAGGTTTGTAAACTGCGAATCGCCTGTACAGCGGCCCGCATGCAGCGTTAAATATTCAACGCTTCGCCGTACGCATCAAGTGCCGCCTCGCCGATTCCTTCAGTCAGCGTTGGATGAGCGTGAATTGTTTGGACAATCTGTTCGCGGGTCGTTTCAAGAGTCCTTGCAATGGCAAGCTCGGCAATCATTTCTGTTGCTTCGGAACCGATAATGTGTGCGCCGAGAAGTTCGCCGTATTTCGCATCGAAAATCAATTTGACAAATCCTTCCGGCTCGTTGATAGCGAGCGCTTTGCCGTGCGAGCGGAACGGATACCGTCCGATTTTTATTTCGTATCCTTTTTCACGCGCCTTTTCTTCCGTCAATCCTACGCTTGCAACCTGCGGCTGGCAATAGGTGCAGCCCGGGATATTGTCGTAATTAATCAAGTGTGGGGTTTTTCCAGCGATCTTTTCCACACAAACAATCCCTTCCGCCGAAGCGACGTGTGCAAGCCACGGCGGACCGTTCACGTCCCCGATAGCATAAATGCCGTCGACATTTGTCTTGTAAAATTGATCGACCTTGATGAACGAGCGGTCGGTCTTCACGCCAAGCGCTTCGAGACCGAGATTCTCAATATTTCCTTGAACACCGATGGCGACAAGGGCGATGTCTGCCTTCAAATCTTTTTTCCCCTCTTTATTGCTGACGCTCACGGTTACTTCCTTTCCCGTTGAGACGCCTTCAACTTTTGTTTCAGTAAGAATTTCAATTCCATTTTTTGAAAAGACCCGTCCGAGGGTCTTCGTCACTTCTCTGTCTTCAATCGGCAGCAAACTCGGCATCATCTCGACGATAGTCACTTTCGTTCCGTAGGCGTTATAGAAATATGCAAACTCTACACCGATAGCGCCGCCGCCGATAATGACCATGCTCTTCGGCGCCGCACCCAGAACCATCGCTTCGGAACTTGTGATGATTTGTTTGCCATCAATCTTAATAGAAGGAAAAGTCTTCGGCCGAGCACCGGTCGCAATGATGATATGCTTAGCATTGATCTTGTCGGATTTGCCGGCCTGCGCGACTTCGATAACTCCCTTTGAGACAATTTTCGCCGTCCCGGCCAGGTAATCAACTTTGTTCTTTTTAAAAAGAAATTCTATTCCTTTCGAAGATCGACCGGCAATATCCCGGCTTCGCTTTACGGCAACGGAAAAATCTGCCTTCAAATTATCGAACGAAAATCCGAACTCATCAGCGTGCCGGAGAAGGTTATAGACCTCCGCATTCTTCAAAAGTGCTTTGGTCGGGATACAGCCCCAATTAAGACAAATGCCGCCGAGTTTATCTTTTTCGACAACCAATGTCTTCAAACCAAGTTGACCTGCGCGAATGCCGGCAATGTATCCGCCGGGCCCCCCGCCGATAACAACAACATCATATTGCTTTTCTGCCATGAATTCCTCTCACGAAGTTGCGAAGCGATCCCTTTGGGATATCCCTTCGGGATTAAAAAAAGAAAAGAGGGAATAACAATTCCCTCTTTTAAATGAAAAGATTCAACACCATCTACCCATAGAATTTCATCGTTCATGGGATAACAACATCTCTTTTATAACGGCAACAAGGGAAAAATGCGTCTAAAATATACTTAAACTCATAAGAAAAGTCAATTGAAGTGAAGGCGCTTGGAAAGATGTCGGACACCTTGCTTATTTGCAGCTCCAAATATTTAAACTTAGTGCGATTTTTTGAATACGGTGTCCGACATCTACGACAGGATGGTCTTTTTCTATAGCACTTTTATCGAAAACTTGATACTTTGATGCCTGATTGTCCATTCGCTGAAAACCTGCATATCACTATTTTCGCTGAGGCTGCTGCATGGAAATATTTTCTATCGTCCGCGGGCTGATCGGTCTCGTCTTCGTAACCGGAATTGCGTTTCTCTTCTCTCCCGACAAGCGCTCCGTCAATTGGCGGCTCGTGATCATCGGGATTGTGATGCAATTTGTTTTCGCCCTTTTCATTCTCAAAGTTGCCGTCGGCCACATTATCTTTGCAACAATCAGCAAATGCTTTGTACGTCTCTTTAGTTTTACCTCCAATGGTGCTCAATTCGTTTTTGGTCCCCTTGCAACCTCGGTCGGTTCTCCGGGGAGTTTTGGGTTCTTTTTCGCGTTCCAGGTGCTCCCTACGATTATCTTCTTCGCATCGTTCATGGGGATCCTCTATCATCTCGGCATCATGCAGCGAGTTGTTCAGGCGATGGCATGGGTGATGGCAAAATTCATGCGGGCAAGCGGGAGTGAATCGTTGTGCGTGGCTGCCAATACCTTTATGGGGCAAACTGAAGCGCCGCTGGTCATTCGTCCGTATCTTTCAACCCTCACGCAATCTGAACTCATGACGATCATGACGAGCGGGATGGCTCATATTTCCGGCGGCGTCATGATCGCTTACTACACCATGCTGGGCGCTGCGTACGCAACATTGCAGGGGACATCGCTGGATGCTTCGCAGGTCTATTTTGCAGGACATCTGCTCGCGGCATGCATCATGGCAGGTCCGGCAACGATCGTCGTCGCAAAGATTCTTTTCCCTGAAAAAGCCGAACCGCTTAACAATGGGGACCGTGAAACTCAAAATCGAAAAAACTTATTCGAATGTCATCGAAGCGGCTGCGGCAGGCGCCTCGACCGGCGTCCAGCTCGCGTTGAACGTAGCGGGCATGCTCATTGCGTTCATCGCATTGATTGCATTGCTCGACTACGCCCTCGGGTGGGTTGGAAACGTAACGGGATGGAGCGCTATTACTCAAGCACGGTTCGGTATGCCGATATCGTTCGAACTCCTTACCGGACTTGTCTTCCAATTCGTCGCTTTCGCGATCGGAGTACCGTGGAGTGATGCGTTGAGCGTCGGGAGCCTTATGGGAATTAAGGTAGTCCTTAACGAGTTCGTGGCATACTCGAAAATGACCGATGCAATGACGGCTCATCAGCTCTCGCAAAAAGCCATCATCATCGCAACGTATGCGCTGTGCGGGTTCGCCAACTTCTCATCCATTGCAATCCAGATCGGCGGCATCGGTCCGTTCGCCGAGAACCGGCGAAGCGACATTGCGAAGCTCGGCCTCAAGTCGCTCCTCGGCGGAACAATCGCAACGTGGATGACGGCTTCAATTGCAGGAATGTTCGTCAATTGAGCTGACAGTCATTGCTGATTATATTGAATCATCGTAAAAGGCGTGATCATGGAAAATGAAAAAAAATATAAATGGTTTGCCGTCGGCGACATCAACGGATTTTTCGGATTGATGTTCGATAACCTGACCGTTCTTTCTTTTCTTGCGGGAATATTGATTTTCGCGTTCAAATTTCCGGCCGATATCGTCTATACGAAAATGTTTCCCGGTACGGCGTTCGGCGTTCTCTTCGGCGACGCGGTATACACATGGATGGCATTCCGTCTCGCGAAGAAAACCGGCAACACCAAAGTTACGGCAATGCCCCTCGGACTGGACACGCCGTCGACAATCGGTATCGCACTTGTCGTGCTTGGCCCGGCGTTTATCGGGCTGAAAGCCGAAGGTCTGGGAGAGCATGATGCGGCGATGATGACCTGGTACATTGGAATGGCGACGATGGTCGTTATCGGAATTATTAAAGTGCTGTTTTCTTTCATCGGAGCAGTGGGTGCAGCGGGTTGTGCCGCAGGCAGGGCTTCTCGGATCGCTGGCCGGCATCGGACTGGCACTCATCGGCTTGGTTCCACTGGTCGACATCTTCAGCATGCCGATTGTCGGAATGATCTCGCTCGGACTTATTTTCTACTCACTTGTAGCTCGAATCAAACTGCCGAAAAATTTTCCTGGGGTCTTAGCATCAATACTCATCGGGACATCTCTCTATTATTTGCTCGGGCCGACAGGATGGATAGGCGGAACATTTTCAGGCGTTCCCGCCCATGGACCTGCATTTCGGGCTCCCCATCCCGACGCTTGGGTTTATGGAAGGGCTCAGCCACGCCTGGAAATACATGCCGATTGCGATTCCGTTCGGCTTGCTGACCGTGGTCGGAGGCATCAATGTGACTGAAAGCGCACGTGTTGCCGGGGACAATTACAACACGCGGACAATTCTTCTGACTGAAGCTATTGCAACATTAGTCGCTGGGTTATGCGGCGGCGTCGCGCAATCGACTCCCTACATCGGCCAGCCTGCATACAAACGAATGGGCTCGCGCGCAGGCTACACGTTATTGACTGGGATCTTTATCGGTCTTGGTGGAGTCCTCGGGTATGTCTCGTTCTTTGTCGAATTAATTCCACGAGCTGTGCTTGCTCCGATTTTGATTTTTGTTGCAATGGATATCGTGGTGCAATCGTTCCAAGCATGCCCTGTTCGCCACGCACCGGCTGTCGCGTTCGCATTCTTCCCGACGATTGCACGGCTGCTTTCAATAAAATTCACCAACCCGGATATTGTACCGGCTGAAAATTTCCAGAGACTGCTCGAATCTCCGGGCAAATCTCTTCCTGAAATGCTTGTAACAATCGCATTGGGGAACGGATTTATTCTGACTGCGATGTTGTGGGGGGGATTTTTGGCGGAACTCATCGACCGGCATTTGAAAAGATCATCGGCTTACTTATTGATCCTGGCAGTTTTATCGTTCTTCGGCATTGTACATTCTGCTTCACCGGACGGGATGATGTATCTTCCATGGAATCTCGCAGGAATCGCACAAAAAATTCCATACCAGTTCACATCAGCCTATCTTGTTTTTTCAATAATGCTGCTCGTATTTTCCTTTACAAAGGAATCACGTGAGCCGATGCCGGAAGGCGAATAAAGCCAAAGAGGGATGAAATGGCACGTTAATAAAAAGACCTTGTCAAGGTTTCAACCCTTGACAAGGTCTTTTTTGCAGAAGAGAATCAGGATTGAAAGCTGGACTGAATGCCGTCCATTGTTTGAGAGCGAGCTTTGATCTCATTGAGCTTTTGCATGATGCGGATGACGGATGCACTCCGGTCTTCGACGATGGAGCGGACAAAATTGTGCACGTCCGGTTCATCGCATTGTGTCAGTACTTGCTGATAGAAACGAACGGTCATCGTCTCTTGCGCGAGGGCGGCCGTTAACATAGCGCAGGTGTTTCTGCACTGATGATCGCAGCGAAGATTTTCAAGATTCATAAGGACCCTACCTTTTCCGGTTTCTGTTCAATTCCGAACAGGCTCACTGTACGGTTTCGTGCGCCGATTCAACAGCAATCTGTTTCCCTCGCATCAATGCTTCTTCGTTGAGGGGCAATAGATGATGATGACGTTCAGGCAATACTTCCTTCAATGCCTGTATTACATTTTTAGGCGAAACAATCGGCCGGCGCTCGAGAAATGCTCCAAGCATGATCATGTTTGCGACCTGCTTTTTATTGAGCTTGCGTGCCTCTTCCTGGGCATCGATGCCCAGAGATTCTACATCCGTGCGGGATGACGGCGAAATGACGCTCGATGACTCGAACAAAATCAGTCCGCCGGGCTTCACCGCGTCGGCGAATTTGTCGAGTGAAGGCTGGTTGAGAAGGATGGCCGAATCAAACTTAGAAACGATCGGCGAACTGATTCTCGCCGATGAAACAATGACGATGCAGTTTGCGGTACCGCCCCTCATCTCAGGACCGTACGAAGGCATCCAACTCACTTCTTTCCCTTCTTCCATCGCAGCATGCGCAATAATCTGACCCATCGACAGAACGCCTTGCCCTCCGAAACCGGCTATGATAATTTCATGAGCAGTGTTCATCTTCCTGCCTCGTCCAATTTAGTTCTGTTTCGGCACTTTTAAATCGCCGATCGGATATAACGGGAACATATTTTTTTCCATCCACACATTCGCTTCAACGGGAGTCATCTTCCATCCCGACGGACAATTGGAGACGACTTCGATGAAGCATGTCCCTTTTTTCAGCGGCTGGTACTGAAACGACGCTTCAATTGCTTTTTTCAATTTCCTTACCGCTGCAGCCGTATGAACCGATTGCCTCGTTACGTAATACGCGCCGGGCAATTGCGCGACAAGTTCTGTGATCTTCAACGGAAATCCCATAAGGTCGGAATTCCGTCCGTACGGCGACGTCGAAGTCACCTGGCCAAGAATCGTCGTCGGCGCCATTTGTCCCCCCGTCATTCCATAGATGGCGTTGTTGATGAAAAGCATTAGAATATTTTCTCCGCGGTTCACCGTATGAATCGACTCACCCGTTCCGATTGCCGCGAAGTCGCCGTCGCCCTGGTACGAGAAAACATATTTGTCAGGCAGAACGCGTTTGATGCCCGTCGCGACAGCACTCGCGCGTCCGTGCGGCGCTTCCTGCATATCGACGTTCATATAATTATACGCGAAGACAGAACACCCAACCGGCGCAACTCCTATGGTCTTACTCTGGATGCCCATTTCTTTCACCACTTCCATCAACACTCGATGGACTACGCCGTGGCCGCATCCCGGACAATAGTGCATCGTCGTGTCGGTCAACGTCTCCGGTTTTTCATAGACGAGCTGCATCGGGCCTGTCGCCGTATCCATAATTCACCTCATCACACTTTTGTCGTTTGATGTTTCTCAGCGATCGCTTCGATCTCAAAAAGAATTTCTTCCGGAGTTGGGATCATCCCTCCCATGCGGCCTTTGAAGTATACCGGGCGTTCGCCATTCACAGCCAGCTTCACGTCTTCTACCATTTGTCCTGCATTCATTTCAACGGTCAAGAACGCATCAGTGGTAGCCGCCAAGGAATGAATTACGTCGCTCGGGAATGGAAACAGGGTAATCGGCCTCAACAATGCAACGCCGATGCCCCGCTCTTTTGCGAGCTCGATCGCCTTCTGACATACCCTGGCGATAAGGCCGAAAGCGACAAGAACAATTTCCGGTTTTTCTTCTCCGACCAATTCGTACCGGACGTCTTGTTTCATCCTCCTGTACTTGTCTTGAAGTTTAAGGTTGATCTCCTCCATTTTTTCCGGTTCCAAGTGAAGCGAAGTAAGAATTCTTCGATCACCTTTTTCCGGTTTGCCTGTTGTTGCCCACGGTTTCTCCGTGTACGGAAGCGAGCCTTCAGGAGGAAGCAGGACTTTCTCCATCATCTGACCGAGGGCGCCATCGGCAAGAATCATTGTAGGATTACGGTACTTGTCCGCAAGGCGAAAACCTTCAAACACAAAGTCTGCCATCTCCTGCACTGAGGCTGGAGCAAGAACAAAAAGACGATAATCTCCATGACCTCCACCTTTCGTCGCTTGAAAATAATCTCCTTGCGACGGTTGAATGGTGCCGAGTCCCGGCCCGCCGCGCTGCACATTAACAATGAGACATGGAATTTCAGCCGACGACATATACGAAATTCCCTCTTGCATTAGACTGATCCCGGGGCTTGACGACGAAGTCATGACACGCGCGCCGGCCCCCCCCGCACCATAGATCATATTGATCGCAGCTAATTCGCTTTCGGCCTGAAGGACGACAAAATTACGCTTCGGCGCTTCGACCGTGAGATATTCAAGAATTTCGGATTGTGGCGTGATGGGATAACCGAAGTATGCCTGCATCCCAGCTCGGATCGCCGCTTCAGCAAGCGCTTCGTTTCCTTTCATGAGACGGGCTTCTGGCCGTGAATCAGTTTCCATGACATCTACTCCCTGAACAGTCGGTAACTGAGACGAACATTACGCTACGGGAATTGCTTGGGCGGGCGTTTTCACTTTCGCTTTCGGTTGTTGATAAACGGTTATCGCGCTATCAGGACAGACGAGAGCACAGTTGATACATCCGGTGCAATTGTCCTGCACTAATAGAGCGTAACGATACCCGTGCCGATTAATTTGGTCTGACAATCCGAGGCTATCTTGCGGACACGCTGCGATACAAAGCTCACATCCTTTACACACATCACGATTGATGAGAACCGTTCCACGTATCATGAGCAACTCCTGCGGTGATGTTGTCTGCTATTCTTATGGCCTGATGTCGTTCAACTATTATGCCATCGGGAGAGAAGTCAAAGTCTTTGATTGACGCAACTTTTCGAGAAACAATGGATGCTATTTGGCAAGATTAAGAACCTAACACGGATAACTTCTTAATTCCAATAAGCTTAGCGTTGAGTATTTCAACGCCAGGTGAATCGAACAAGGGTCAACAAATCCTCGGCAATTGTTCTCCTGAAAGCATGTCGACTACTCGCGTCCCGCCAATGCGGCTTTTCATAAAGACTGTTCTTGGATGCTCATTCGTAACTTCTCCGATGATCACGGCATCTTTTCCGAGTGGATGCGAACGCATGACAGCTAATACTTTATCAGCATCCTCTGGAGAAACAAACGCGAGAAGCTTTCCTTCGTTCGCAACATAGAGAGGATCAAACCCAAGTATCTCGCATGCACCGGAGACTGATTCATCGATCGGAATTTTCTCTTCGTGAATCAGCATGCCGACATTTGCGCTCTCGGCTATTTCGTTCAGCGCGCTCGCAATTCCACCTCGTGTGGGATCGCGAAGGACATGGATTTGCTGACTCGCCTTAAACATGTTTTGCACAAGGTCATTCAAGGGAGCGCAGTCGCTTTCAATTTTTGTTTCGAACTCTAATCCTTCTCGCACCGACATGATTGCAATGCCGTGAACACCGATGTTTCCACTGACAATGATCTTGTCTCCGAGCCGGGCATTCTTCGGGTTAATATCGATTCCATTTTCGATTGTCCCTATTCCTGACGTAGTGATAAAAATCTTGTCCCCTTTTCCTTTGTCCACCACTTTCGTATCGCCGGTGACGAGCATAACGCCGGCACGTCTCGCAGCTTCCTGCATTGAAAGAACAACACGCCACAGATCGTCCATCGAAAGCCCTTCTTCGATAATAAACGCGGCTGAGAGATAAAGCGGGGTCGCGCCGCACATAGCAAGGTCGTTTACCGTCCCGTTTACGGCAAGCATCCCGATATCGCCCCCGGGGAAAAAAATTGGATTGACGACGTACGAATCGGTTGTGAAAGCAAGCCGCGATCCTTTGATCGGGATAATTGCGCTATCATGCGACTGATCGAGAAATTCGTTGTGGAACTGCGACACAAACATTTTCTGAATTATCTGGTGGGACAGTCTTCCCCCGCCGCCATGTGCGAGCAGTACGTTCTTGTAATCGCTGATCGGAACCGGGCACGACAATTCCATTCTTAAATCCGTCTTCGTCTGACTCTCCATCCGCTTCTCCTCTTTTTATTAGAAGCCATCTCAAGAACACCAAGACTCATCCTTCGATGCGCTCTCCCGCTCTTCGAGCGGGATCGCTTACTCAGGATGAACAATGGCTGTTCACCCTGAGCAATCCCGACGAAGTCGGGAGCGTCGAAGGGTGAGGAGTAGAGCAATTTTGAGATAGCTTCTAAGCAAACATTGCTCAACAAATCTTCCTGGATAATCCAATGCTAAATATCAATCAGCTGAACTTTTCGATAATGATAATACGCTGCGCATGCCCCTTCGGATGAGACCATCGGTGCACCGATTGGGTGTTCGGGCGTGCACTCCGTGCCAAACACCGGACACTCGTGCGGCTTCTTCAGTCCTCGGAGAATAATTCCGGCAATACATAAGGCCGATTCCTGCGCGTGAATTGCTCCCACCTCAAAAATCTTTTCTGCATCGAACTCGGCATACCGTTCCCGTAATCTGTAGCCGCTCGACGGTATTTCTCCTATGCCCCGCCATGCACGATCAGTTGTCTCAAAAACTTCCGAGAGAAGCTTCTGTGCCGCTTGATTTCCTTCCCGTTGAACAGAGCGAGAATACTGATTTTCGACTTCTGTTCTCCCCTCCTCAAGCTGCTTCACTGCCATGGAGATGCCCTGAAGAATATCAACAGGCTCAAACCCTGTTACGACGATGGGGACTTTATACTTCTTGGCGAGCGGAATGTATTCTTCATACCCCATCACCGTGCACACGTGGCCCGCGGCGAGGAATGCTTGGACATGGTTTTCGGGAGATGCGAGGATTGCCTCCATCGCCGGCGGAACAAGAACATGAGAGCAGAGAATCGAAAAGTTTTTCAGTCCGAGCTTCTTCGCTTGCCAGACAGACATTGCGTTTGCGGGCGCCGTTGTCTCAAACCCGACGGCAAAGAAAACTATTTTCCTCTCTGGATTTTGCAGCGCAATTTTTACCGCGTCAAGGGGAGAATACACCATGCGGACGCTCCCGCCTTTCGCTTTGACACTCAGGAGATCCGTGTGAGAGCCGGGAACTCTCATCATGTCGCCGAACGAGGTGAAGATGACCCCGGGCTGCGAGGCAATCGCGATCGCTTTGTCGATCATTTCCAATGGGGTTACACAGACGGGGCAGCCGGGGCCGTGGACAAGCGAGATCTCTTTCGGCAAAAGCGATTCAAGCCCGGATTTAACGATGGTGTGAGTTTGGCCGCCGCAGATTTCCATTAAGGTCCATGGGCGAGTTACCGTTTTCCTGATAATGTCCGCATATTTCCGAGCAGCAGATTCGCTTCGGTATTCATCGACGTACTTCATTGAAGACCATTCTCTTCAGAGCCGTCGTCTTTCAATTCATCCATAGACGCGCTCATTTGTTCAAAAAGCTTCAGCGTCTCACGCGCTTCTTCTTCGTCTACTTTGCTTATCGCAAACCCGACATGGACGATCACGTACTCACCGATTTTTACATCCGGAATCCAGTCCAGACAAACAGATTTTCGAATGCCGCTGAAATTGACTGTCCCCATCAGCAGTGCACCGTCTTGGTCGCCGGGGATGTTTTCAATATTGACAACTTGTCCTGGAATTGCGAGGCACATTTTTTTTCCTAAAGATCAAAAAATAGAACAAACGATGCCGGCATCAACGGGCGCTTACTCGACAACGGCTTTTTCTTCCGTAATTTTCGATAGAGCGATGCCTGAATCGATCACTACACGGTCATGGACTTTCGCGTTCATCAACAGCATCAGGGCAACGTTCGTCATCGCTCCTCCGACGCGAACTTTTCCCATCGTCCTCCCGTCTTCGAGATAGATTTCCACAATCTTACCCGTCAGCACGTTCATTGCATATGCTCCTTTAGATTGATGTGAGTGATTCTGCGAGCTTTGATTCCGCGTTGTTGGACAACTCTGCTTTTAACTTGCGATGTGCGGCGTAAATCTGTCCGAGTGCGATGCCGCCGTCATTCGGCGGAACGCGTTGATGCCAGTATGAACGAAATCCTGCTTTCTCCAACTGGCGCACAGATCTTTCCAATAAATATTTATTTTGAAAGCAGCCGCCCGTCAGTACGACACATTCTTCGCCAATTCTTCTTGCCATCTCGACAATCATTGCAGCCATGGTATTGTGGAATTTGGCAGAAATCACCGACGGCGAAACTGCTCCTTTCACGTCTTCGAGTATCTTGAGCACCATCGTTGCCCAGTCGATCGTCAACGGCAATTCTGAATCGGAGATTGTGAACCCGTACACCTCATCGGTCAATGTTTTGCCGATAGTCCACTCAAGTTCCATTGCCGCCTGTCCTTCAAATGTCACGATATCACGTACACCGGCTAATGAAGCAACAGCGTCGAATAATCTCCCTGCACTTGAAGTCAAAGGAGAATTGATTTTTTTTGACAACATTTGTTGCAGGAAAACGAGCTCAGCAGCTGTAAATGTTTTTATCGGATGAACATCGAGACCCCGAAATAATGAATCGCCGGCAATTTCATATAAGAGGCCGACTGCTGTGCGCCGCGATTCTCGTATTGCTTTGTCTCCGCCAGGGAGCCTAAATTGACGTAAATGAGCGACTCGTGAGAACGACGATTCATCGGTCAACAAAAACTCACTACCCCAAATCGTTCCGTCGAGACCGAAGCCTGTTCCATCCCAGGAAACGCCAAGCACTCGCCCATCTAAATGATTTTCCGCCATGCAGGATGCAACATGTGCATAGTGATGTTGTATTTGAATCACCCGTAAGTCCAGGCTCTTCGCAAATTGAGTTGACCGATAATCAGGGTGCATGTCGCAAACCACCGTCGCGGGTTCGACATCATACAACTTCTTGAAACTTCCGTTTACGAGTTGAAATGCTTCCATCGCTTCTTTCGTTTCAAG
>CAWJKX010000222.1:0-7645 GCA_963843065.1 uncultured Bacteroidota bacterium | reverse complement strand
CTTTCAAAGATGAAATCAATGTCTTTCTGGCGGATGGATCGACGGCATAGATGGAGACAATTTCGCCTGCACAGACGATGTTGTTCTCAATTTCCCATTCACCAACTTTGCTCCATTCAGATGGAAGTCCGCCGAAATTAGATCGTTGAAACCAATTGTCGTACGCCACTGCAATTTTTACGCCTTTCATTTGTGCCATGGTGTAGAGTTGCCGGCTGTCGTATTCTCCTGCCAGTCTTTTGCGTGCTACATCGAGATTTGCCAGTCCCATCAAATCAAAGCAATCGATATCGGCAAAATAGTTGATAGCTCCCACGTCATTTGCTGCGACTGAGGCATTCTCATAATATCGGCAGAGAAAACGAGCCGTCTGGTATTGTTGTTCATAAATGTTGGTTGTAGCTGTCGGGATTTGTCTGAGCGACGGTAAACCACGTTCGACGAAAGCGAGAAGGACGAGAACAAGTACTGCTCCCCTACGAAGGACCCTTGCTGCGTGCACCCTCTCCGGGATTGCCTCCCCGATGCAGATGCACATCAGGAGAAGCCCCACAGCGACCAAGTATGCTTCATAACGGTAGAACTGTCCGACGCCGCCGAGCAGCAAGTGAAAAATCTCCGTACCCGCGAAGAGCGTCAGCATCACCGGCCCCTCTTGCCAAAAAACTTTCCGGTCCCGCAATTGAAGGTACAATAGAAAAACAATACCGATCAATAAGAAGAGGAGCAACGGTTCAATGCTGACGTTGTCGTAGCTCTTCCAAAAGAAATGAAGCGCCCTGCCTGCAAATTCGAGAATGGAATTGTTGTGCGGATTCTCGGGGCGAGCAATTTCTTTTATCAAATTTGCCCTGATAAGTATCGAATTCGGCAGCCAGAACCACCCCCGCGCGACCGCTGAAGCCTGGTACATAGCGAGGGGGGCGACAGCCGTTATCCCAAATGCTGTTGAGAATACCCAGCGCCTGCGCAATAGGAAAAGAACCCACGCAATGAAGACCAGGAACAAACCTTCGAACCGAACGAGGACAACCAGCGGAGCAATAATAAAAAGAGCTGTAATCTCTTTTCGCTTTGCCCCGGTTGGCTCTGCGGCGATGACTCTTGCAGCAAGAAAAATAAACGCGACTGCGAGGAATGTCTGCAGTGCATGTTCCATCCCTCCAAAGATAAGAGCTGGGAATGGCGTGATGAAGGCAATCCCCAGCAGCACGATCGCCGTACACCAGCGGTCGTATTTCCTTCTTAGAAGCAGGAGATGAACAAGGAGCAGTGTGAGTGTTGCAAAGATGATGTTGAGAATAAATGGTGTCCGCTCATGGACGCCTGTTGCGAAATACACGAATGAAATAAGAAAAGTCCATAGCACTGACGATGTGGTGGAGTTGAATTCGTGTCTCGTGATTCCCCACGTACCAACCTGAGAAAAATTTTTCGCCATCGCCATATGAATGTACGCATCGTCAAGAGCGTACACAAAATGTCCCTCATGAAGTCTTAAAGAAGTCAGGAGGGTTATTCCGACGGCGATCCAGAGTGCGGCGGCAGAAATAACAAACGGCCAATGGTTAGCGAACAGATTTTTCACGGACCAAGGAATAACGGTGGCGAATGATTAATGGGCTATTTCTTCATGAGTGCTTTCTTTGCCTTGATGTACCCAGGCTTCAGGATGTCATAGATTATAGCGATCCGCTGTTTATACGGAATGAAGGCGCTCTTCATCGCATTGATCGTGATCTTTTCGAGCTCTTCAAGCGTCAGCCCGAAATGCGCTGCCGCAGTGCAGTACTCATCGGTCAACGTAATGCCGCTCATCAGGCGGTCGTCGGTATTCAGCGTGACGCGGAATTTATGGCGGTAGAAAATCCCGAAGGGATGCTCATCGATGCTTTTGACCGCGCCGGTGTGGACGTTGCTTGTCAAACAAATTTCGAGCGGAATACGTTTGTCGAGCACATACTGAGCCAGTGTCCCCATACTCACCACCTGTCCGTCCTTTACCTTCATATCTTCGATCAGCCGCGTAGCATGCCCCACGCGGTGCGCGCCGCACCATTGTATTGCCTGCCAAATTGATTCTTTGCCGAATGCTTCGCCTGCGTGGACGGTAATGTTAAAGTTCTCGCGTTGGATGTAGTGAAAGGCATCGATGTGCTTTTTAGGCGGGTAGCCCCCTTCTTCCCCTGCGAGGTCGAAACCCACGACTCCCTGGCTCCGGAAATCAACGGCAAGCTCGGCTATCTCCTGCGAGACTTTTGGATCCATGCTTCTCATCGCGCAGAGGAGAAGCCCGTACTCCACGCCGAAATCTTTGTTTCCACGCTCTAATCCGCGAAGAACGGCTTTGACAATCGTTTCGTTGTGCAGCCCCTTTTGCCGGTGGAAGACCGGCGCGAAACGGGTTTCCAGATAAACGACCCCGTCATTTTTCATGTCCTCAAGTGTCTGGTACGCAACGCGCTCAAGCGCCTCTTCCGTTTGCATGACGCCGCAGGTATGCTCGAATCCTTCAAGAAAGAGAGGGAGACTTCCGCGTTGCGCACCGCGTTGAAACCACTTCGCGAGTTTGCCTGCATCTGTTGTCGGGAGTTTGGTGTATTTTTGTTCCCGTGCCAAATCGATGATTGTTTGCGGCCGCATGCCGCCGTCAAGATGGTCGTGGAGGAGGACTTTGGGAACCGTGCGAAGAAAATTCTTGGTCAGCTTCATTGGGCTGGAGAAAATATGTTGATGGATTGACCTATTTATAATGTACGAATGAAAGCCTTCAGTTCCAACCGGTATGCGATTTTTTCTTCCCGTTTGCTTCTATATTGTTCTTTGAGTAAAGTTAGTTCGGTCCATAAGTCCATTCGTGAATTTATACAATGAATCTTGAAACGGAAATATTGAGGGAACACTCAAAGCGCCAAAGTGTACGGATCGCGAAGTGGATCGGAAGCGACAAAAGGCGATTCAGAGAGTTGATGGATCTCTTTTTAAAAGGCGAGTATTGTGTAACCCAGCGTGCAGCATGGATCGTCAAGCATTGCGGGGATGAACACGCTGAGCTTGTCTATCCGTATCTCAACGAGATGATCGACCGGATGCTCGAACCGGGTGTTCACAGCGCCGTAAAAAGAAATGTCCTGCGAATACTTCAGGATGTCGACATACCACGGCAGATCGCGGGCAAAATTGCAACGGTGTGTTTTGAGATGCTCGGTTCAGCGAAAGAACCGATTGCAGTGAAAGTATTCTCGATGACCGTCCTTGCGAATATCGCGCGTCGAGAGCCCGATCTGAAACGCGAGATTTGTATCCTTATAGAGCAGCAAATGCCGACGGGGAGTGCAGGATTTAGGTCGCGAGGAAGAAAAACACTAAAGCAGCTCGAAAGACTGTAATGTATCCTGGGTTGTTTCGTCCGCGATCATCAGCCTCGATCCAGCTCAGAGGCGCATCTGTCGACTTTGCACATGTCTGCATGTTCATCGGCAAGATAAGGAAATGAGGGTGCAGTCTGGAGGCTACCGCTTGAAAGCCAGGCATATGACACCGCTGGCGACGAGAGCAATGCCAAGCCACTCACGCATGGAGTGGCGTTCGCCGAGGAATCCGAATGCGAAGACGGCGACGAGCACAAGACTGAATTTATCTACTGCAGCGACGTTCGATGCTTCGCCGATCTGAAGTCCTCGAAAGTAACACACCCAGGATGCGCCGGTTGCTAATGCAGACAGGCCGAGAAAAAGCCAAGTCCTGGATGAGAGCGCTAGTGGGTTACTCCACTTTCCGGTGAAAATAACAAAGGTCGTGAGCACGAAAATGATGATGGCGGTGCGAACGAGTGTTGCGAGGTCGGAGTCGACGTTTTGAACACCGATCTTCGCAAAGATTGTGGTAAGGGCAGCAAACACAGCTGACAACACTGCCCAGAAGAACCAACCATTAAAAGTCGTCATTGCATTCGAGCCCTTCTATGATGATTACTCTGTATCTGGGAGTGCATTCGGAAATTGAATCCCCGACTTTTGGATCGCCGCCGGTGTGGAAATAATCATTGAGTCTCCGCATTCGATCACGGGAGCAGCGAGATACTGAGAAATGCCTTTCAGAATGTGCCTATGCCAGTTTTCCGACTGCACCGATAACGCCGCGGAGGACATCTCCGTCCAACAAGAGTCCCAGAGCTTTTTGGATGTCGTTGTACAATACACGGTCGCGGCCGAGATGCGGAATCCGGGTTCGGATCGTTCGGTATGCGGCACCAGTCCCTTTCCCGCACTGCAACGGTGCATGGAAGTCGATAGCTTGTGCAGCGCAGAGGAGTTCGATGGCAATGACGGTCTGCGCGTTCCGAAGCACGCGCCAGCATTTCTGCGCGCTGATCGATCCCATGCTGTTGTGGTCTTCCTGGTTCGCCGAGGTCGGGATCGAATCGACGCTCGCGGGATGAGCGAGCACTTTGTTTTCCGACACGAGCGACGCGGCGGTGTACTGCGCAATCATCAAACCGGAATTAAGGCCGCCGTCGCGTGTGAGAAATCGGGGGAGGCCGCTCAGCGACCCGTTCACCATCCGCTCGACGCGGCGCTCGGAAATATTTGCGAGCTCGGACAAAGCGATCGCGGCAAAATCCATCGCAAGCGCGATCGGCTGTCCATGAAAATTCCCCCCTTCAAGGTGCTCTCGTTCATCCGGGAAAATGAGCGGGTTATCGTTCGCAGAATTGATTTCAACGGAAACTATTTTTTCCACGTACTCGAGTGCGTCGCGTGATGCACCGTGCACCTGGGGGGCGCAGCGAAGGGAATACGCATCCTGCACCCGCTGGTCGTTATGGCGGTGTGATTCACGGATCTCACTTCCATGCAGGAGAATTCTCAGATTTTTTGCCGCCTCGCGCTGGCCTTTGAATGGACGCAACCGGTGAATCCGATCGTCAAACGGCGTGTCGCTCCCTTTTAGCGCTTCGACGCTCATTGCCGCTGCAATGTCGGCGAGCGTACACAATTGTCTTTGCCCGGTAAGAAATAAGTGCGGCGTACGCCGTCATCATTTGCGTGCCGTTGATCAGCGCGAGTCCTTCTTTTGCTGACAGAGTAAGAGGTTTTAGTCGATGTTTCTTCATCGCAGCGGCAGAATTTTCGATTTTCAATTTCCAATTTTCGATTGCAGTTTCAAAACTGCTAATTGGAAATTGAAAATTGGAAATAACTTTTCCTTTTCCCATTATTGTCAATACGAGATGTGCAAGCTGCACGAGATCGCCGCTTGAACCGACGGAACCCTGCGATGGAATGACGGGAACGAGTCCGGTGTTAAAGAACTTTGCGATGAATTTGACGGTTTCAGGGCGTATGCCGGAAAATCCTTTTGCCAGCGCGTTCATCCGGAGGATCATCATCGCGCGCACAACTTCAGCCGGCAACGGCTCTCCGGTCCCCGCTGCATGGCTCGCAATGAGATTATGCTGGAGCTCCTCGATCTTATCGAAGGGAATATTGACATTGCTGAATTCGCCGAACCCCGTCGTGACGCCATAGATGCGCTCTTTCTTTTCAAGCCATTCTTCGACGAGCCTGCGCGAACGGCGCATGCTTCGCTGTGAGGATGCAGCGAGTGATATGTGCGAGGGTTCGGTTGCCGCCGAGAAAAGTTTCGGGATCGTCAGGCTATTGCCGTCGAGTTGAAGTTGTATCACAGGAGGGAGGTTTCGTTATTGGTAGAAAGTTTTCTCAATGTAGCGAGGTATTTGGTTATTTTCAAGCGGAGCTCTGAGATTTGCCGGTTGGCGCGTAATGGGCTCAGAAGAACCGATGTCCGGCATTGTCTCTCCGAAAATGGCCATTGAAACTCTCGCGAAAATGAATTATTTTAACAAAACTATCATCTTTGCTTACAATCATCGGTCAATGAATATTTCATCCCTTTTTCAACAAAGGCAGTTGAAACCGTCCTGGTCGTATACCACGTCCGGCGTGCTCTGGCGTCTCCTTTTTTCAGAGACGAATTTTATCGTTGGTGAAGACAGGGATACCGCAACAAAACAAGTTTCCTTCTTTCTGTTTAAATGCCGCCAACGGGGATGTGCTCTGGAAAAATATTTCATTCGGAGAGCCCTGGTGGATGGGGATTGAAGCGGTTGTCCACGATAAAGTATTTCTTCATGGCTTCAAAAAGCCCGACATGCCCGAACATGGCAAAATCGTCGCTGTCGATTTAGGTACAGGGAGAGAGCTGTGGAGGAATAATGATTATGCATTTCTTTATGCAACCCCGGACCGAGTTATAGCATTTCGCGACATGTTCGAGAGGCGTTTGTTCTATGAACTCGACGCGGCGACCGGAGAATTCATGCAGGAATTGAACGAGCCTCCCGCAGACCTGCACGAAACACATAACGGACGTCATGGCCGCGACAACTTCCTCTTTCCTGAATCTCTGACTGATGATGTGTCCGAATTTTCGCTCGTCGCCCCTATGGTTGACAAGTATTGCACGAGAAGCGCCATCCGCGGATCGGTGGAATACGTTCGCTCAAACGGAAAGCTGGTGTTTAACTATCACGCCATTCAAGGACGCGACGAAGAAAAGAACCTTGACGTTTTGCAGAACAGATTGTGCATTGTTGACGAAGAGAGCGGCAAGCAAGTCTATGCTGACATTATAAATTCCTCGACACCCGGCGCTGTGCCAGATTCCTTTTTTGTCGACGAGTCGACAGCGTATTATATCAAAGAGAAAAATACCCTCATCGCGGTTTCATTGGCGGAGCGGCGAGGATGAAATCGTTGACCGTTAAACATATCGATGCGTTTACGTCAAAGGCGTTTGCAGGGAATCCGGCTGCCGTTGTCCTTTCGGGAGACGGTCTGACTGAAGAACAGATGCAGAGCATTGCACGGGAAATGAATCTTTCCGAAACGGCATTCGTGCTTTCTCCGTCGAACAAACACGCCGACCTGCGTATCCGCTGGTTCACGCCGACCAACGAAGTGGCGTTGTGCGGACATGCCACGATCGCCGGTTTCCATGCTCTTGCCGAAGAAAACTTGTATGGCATGAAGAAGAACGGATCCTATGCATTTCATCTTGAGACTGCTTCGGGAATTCTGGATGTTCTTGTCGTGAAAAAGAGTGGAATCGCAACGGTGAAATTTTCGCTCCCGATGCCGCAGTTCAAGAAGAATCAACACTTGAAGACCGATTTTTTACCCTCGCTGGGAATGCAGGAGAACGATTTTGACAAGCGGCTCCCATGTGTTTCCTGGGTCAACGCATACTTGCCGGTTCGGCGGCTCTCCGTTTTGTATGACTTGTGCCCCGATTTCCAGCTCCTGAAAAAAGTATTGCTTCGCAAAAAGCTTTTAGGCGTTTGCGTTTTCTCCGCCGAAACAATCGATCGTTCGTCGACTTTTCATTCCCGCTTCTTCGCACCGAATGACGGCATCGACGAAGACCCGGTCACCGGCTCCGCCAACGGGCCGCTCGGGGTGTACATGGTCGAACAAGGCCTCGTCGGGAAATCCGATGGGTTAATAGAGATGGTCGGCGAACAAGGCGACGCCATTGGCAGGCCGGGGCGTGTCAAGGTGGAGATTCAGGTCGAACACGGCAAGCCAACGTCCGTTGTGATCGTGGGAAACAGCAATACATC
>CAWJKX010000221.1:0-17681 GCA_963843065.1 uncultured Bacteroidota bacterium | reverse complement strand
ATTCGATTTGAGCGATGCGCATCTCGACGCCGGTCATTTGCTGCTCGATGCGTTTTGCATTGCCCGACAACGTCTTGAGCTCTATCGATGCCAGTGCATTCTCTTTGTCCGAGACATCCTTGCGAAGTGTTGCCAGTGATTTATCGAGCGCGGCGGTCTCGGTTTCGAGTTCGGCAATTTGGCTCTTCTTGCCGATCATTCCGCCGTCATCAGCACGAAGGCTTCCCCCCTTCAAGACACCCTGGCCCGTAACGATTTCGCCGTCAAGGCTAACGCATTTAAGGAGCGATCCGCTGCCGATGACAGCCGATGCGGCGTTCACATCGTTCACCAGCAGTGTGTTATCAAAAATATAATCGCAAAGAATGTTGAACGCCGGGTCGCATGTGATGACATCCCGTGCCCAGCCTACCACTCCGTCGCCGGCAACCTGCTGGCGCGGGCTTTTCAGCTCTGGAATACGGTCGAGGCAGATGAAGGTTGCCTTCCCTTTTTGATTTTTTTTGAGGACATCAATGCCCCGGTATGCTTCTTCGATATTTTTCACGACAATGAAGCTCGCAGCCTCACCAAGTGCCGATTCAATGGCGATGCGGTACCGCGTATCCGTCGAGACGGCGTCAGCGACGGTTGTTTGAACATTCGCCTTCCACTCGTCATTTGTGATGAGAAATTTTGCGCCCTCGGAAAACCCATCGTAACTTTCAACCAGGCCTCTGAGAAATTCCAGTCGAGCATGCCGCCGGTCAAGTACACTGCGGACTTCAAATTCCTTATTTCGAAGAGATTCGATTTCTTTTTCCAACGCCGCTTTATATGCTTCGGTCTGATGCACACGAACCTCGGCCTCCGCATATTGTTTCCGAAACTCCCGGTCTTCGGCGCTTAATTGATTCACCAACTCCGTGTTTGTTTCGACTTCGTTCTTATATATCCCGTTTTCCTCGTTCGAAAAATCTATGCGTCCGTGGATGTTTTCAATCCTCGCCTTTGTCCGTTCATGCTGCTGGCGCTTCAGAGAAATCTCATTTAACAATCCCATGAGGAGATCTTGGAGCTTTTTGACGTCGGCTTTCTTTCGCGTCGAGCTGAATTGTGAACGCATCGAGTTCCTCTTTCTTTTCGGCGTAATGCCGTTCGGCGCTGTCCACTTTCTCGTGTGTCTGCTCAATCGAGGCACGGAGTTCCTTTGAGCGCTCCCGCAACTCTTCCTGCTGCCGGTGCAGTTCGATTTTGTCCTTTTCGTAGCGTTCGATCGAGACAACAAGGGATTTCTTGCGCTCGGTCGACGAGATACGCATTTGCTGAACGCCGTTGATCCGCTGCTGTTGCTCCGCCACATCGCTTTGCGCAGCGGTAAGTTTCGACTCGAGATCCTCCAATTCTTTTCGAAGAAGGTCGAGGAGTGTTTCCTTGTTTGAGAGTTCCGAATCGATCCGTTCTTTTTCGGTACGGGCTCCTTCAAGCTCTCGCTTCAACGGCTCAATCTTGCCTGAAAATGCGGCATATTCACGCTCCAGGAGGTCCACATCGAGCGCACGAAGATCCTTCGACAACGCATTATATTTCTCGGCCTTTTGCGCCTGACGCTCGAGAGAATTGACCGCTTTCTGCACTTCTTTGACGACATCGTTCACGCGAACGAGATCTTGTTGAACCGTCTCGAGCTTTCGGTACGCCTCTTTCCTGCGATGCTTATACTTCGTCACGCCTGCTGCCTCCTCGAACAAACGGCGGCGTTCATCCGTCCGGTCGCTGAGAATGGTCTCAACCATTTTCAGTTCGATCACCGAATAGGCGTCCGAGCCCATTCCGGTGTCCATGAAAAGGTCCTTAATATCTTTTAGCCTGCAGAGAGTTTTATTGAGATAGTATTCGCTCTCCCCGGAACGATAGACGCGGCGGGTAACGGTCACTTCAGAATACTCGGTCGGGAGAATCCCCTTGGTGTTTTCGATCGTCAGCGAGACATCAGCCATACCGATCGGCTTTCGATTCTTTGTCCCGTTAAAAATAACGTCTTCCATTTTATCGCTGCGCAGCGTGCTGGGCCGCTGTTCTCCCAGTGCCCAGCGGATGGCATCGACGACGTTCGTCTTGCCGCAGCCGTTCGGCCCGACAATCGCGGTAATCCCAGAGTCGAACTTCAAATGTACTTTGTTCGCAAAGGACTTAAATCCAACAACTTCTAACTTCGATAGATACATAATTCTCTTACGCCGTTCAGTTCTCCGCCGGTACCACTGTGCTCATCATGAAATGTATGTACGCCATCATCGAATGGGCATAATCGAAGTATCCGTACCACAAAATCCCTAAACCAGCAAGAACAACAATTCCTATTGCATAAATCTTAACGGAAGAGCTGTCGTAAATTATCGAGATCCCTTTCAGCGTTCTGAAAAGAATCCAAATCATTACCGCCGCGAAAATCACAAGGACGGGAATAACATACATGTCGCTTTCCATCACGCGATACAAGATCATCCCCAGCGGAATAAAAATTACCATCGGAAGCGTCGACCACACCGCGACCGAGTACGAATGAAAGAGGTATACTTTCGTCCGGACAAAAAAGGAAAAAAGCTGCACCAGAACCGTTACAATAAACATCCAGGCAAAACAGGCAAGCCCGCCGTATGCAATGCACTCAATCGGATGCCAGACGAGCTCAATAACGACGGCTTTCAGGGAATCCGACGTAATGAACATTGTCAAAATATAATCGAGGACGGAGCTTGACCGAAAATGGTACAGCACGCTCGACACGACAATCGCGAACGTTACAGCTACTATTGCCGAAAGTATGGCTGTATGAAGGTTCGATAAGATACGCTGATCGCGTATATCAGCATAAAAATTATAGGGGCGCCGAAGGGCCCGGAACACGCTTTCGCGGAAACGGCGGTCGCTGTTCAGCAGCCAGAAAAAAAGAATCAACAACAGCAAACCGAGGAGAACGTAGGAAACCGGCGACGGCACCGAATGCGTACCCACGGGCAGCGCTGCGATCTTTTCTCCCAGGAACATCGAGCGGACGACATCGTATGCAACTTTTTTCTCGCGGTTGAACTCAACGATCCCTTGAGTATACAGGTCCGGAGTATTCGATTGAACAGTCAGCATGGGGCGATCGCCGCGCCAATCATCAAAACTCCATACGAAACTGCCGGCTACATCAGCTCCTTTGATTGCATCATAGCGCTGAAAAAGGTATCGTGCCTCCGCTTCTTGCGACATCGGATCGCTGTAGCCATTGCGATTTCCCGTTTCAACGGCTTTGCCATAGCGTCCGACCATTACAGGTTGATCGGGGTGGGATAACTTCCATTTCTGAAGGGAAGCTGTAAATGCCTTGATGTCTGAATTCCCCAAACGCACTCCCGCAATATCAACAATGCCTGAATTTTGGATATCGTCAAGCGAGAGAGAAATATAATATGTCAGCCGCGAGTCCATTAATTTTTCAGAACCCTGAAGCTCGTCGAGCAAAAGTTTTGCCCGCGGGTCGATCGACTCAAAGCCGTCTCCGAAACCCCAGGCGATGAGCGAAGGATGATTCCTGTCCCTTCGGATCATGTCCTTTGCATAATTCTCGACAAGAGCCCGGTAGTTCTCAGTTGAGAAGATGTCAGATGGAGTTTCATAAAGGGGAATTTCCTCGAGCGCCAAAAGACCGTATTGGTCGCAAAGATCAAGGAGGTACGGATGAGGCGGATGGAAAGCAAATCGAACGGTGTTCGCGCCAAGGTTCTTTATTAAAGCAATATCTTTTTCCATCTGCTCATAACTCAATGCACTTCCATGATCCGGCGAATCTTCCCCCCACGTAATTCCACGCATTGTAACGGCAGCACCATTGAGAAAAATATTCTGCTTCTGTTTTCCAATTGTCCGAATTCCAGTCTGGATGCTGCACTCATCTACAACAACAATATTTTTTCCCTCTCCTGCCGTAATAACGGCATGGAGCGTGTAAAGATTTGGCTGATCCGGGTTCCACATTTTTGCTCCCGGAATCGTAACGGTTGTTTGTACCGTAACATCCTTATTTGTTTCCGGCGAAAAAGGAACCGGCAGGCTCTTTCCCACTATAAGACCGGTTGTCTTATCCAAAGCTTCAACTGCAAAATTCAAGAGAGCTAGCCCTGGATGATCGCTCAAGCGAGAGCTTTGAGAAATTACGTCCGGAAATAACAGCATGGACGGATAGCTTCACCAGTTTTGGGTCAAGACTTTCAGTTTGGGCAACAAGGTCATCGATCCAGACAAGAGGCGTAGCAACCAAAAAAACGTCCCGGAAAATGCCGCCGTAATTCTTCCATCCGCCAATTTGCTGCCGAAGAGGAAGGGTGCTTTTGGAATTCAAAGTGTTGTCAACAACTATTCGGATTACATTTTCATTCCCAAGTTGAAGAGTATTCTCCGGGACGAGAAAATAAAAGGAAGTATACCCTCCCTCATGTTTTCCGACAAATACTTCATTAAGAAACACTTCGGCCTGATAATTGATCCCGTAGGCGACAAATTTAAAACTATGCGAGGTGAGAAGGCTACTCGGCAGGTCGAATTTTCGAGTGAAAATTACTTTGCCTTCGAAATCAGAGGCTGATGGAATGAGAACCTCTTTCCATGTTGCCCCCTCATCAGTCGAGCAACTCCATTTTCCAGAGAGATCGACGATAGACCGGGTTGCAGAAGAATAATTGAGAACTTCAGGCCGGGATTTCTCCCCATTTTCGAAAAATTGGTTCTTTGATAGCGCGCCAGATGAAATCGTGAGAAGAAAAGCCAGTGCCAGGAGATAGCGATGGGATGAGGTATGCAATAATGGACTCAAAATTTTTGAAGAAAAACGTGTGTTTTCGAGGATTTAGGGAAACACAAGCCCTTTATAGATTTTAATATAATACATGGGAGCCCGAAAAGCAATGAAAATAAAAATGCTCTAAGCCACTATAATCTATTGACTTAGAGCATCTTAAGAATGTAGAACTCAAGAATTCAGTCCAAAATATGCCGGTTATTTGAGCAAAAGCTATACTGCGCCGACAATTGCAGAAAAAGACTCGGCTTTAAGGCAGGCTCCACCCACGAGAGCTCCATCAATATCAGCCTGATTTAAGAGCTCCTTAGCGTTTTCGGGCTTCACACTTCCACCGTATTGGATGATTAATTTTTCAGCAATGGCCCAAGAATATAGCTGTGCCACAAGCTTTCTTATTAATTGATGAACATCTTCAGCTTGCTGCGTAGTAGCAGTTTTACCAGTACCGATTGCCCATACAGGCTCATATGCAATAATCACCCGGTCCAAATCGGTTTGGGTAAGACCGGCGAGAACGCCTTTCACTTGTGCCGTTATGATTTTATCTGTGATATCTTTTTCCCGTTCATCAAGCGTTTCCCCCACACAAATTATCGATTTCATTCCGGACGCAAGGACTTTTTTTGCTTTCTGGTTGATAAGCTCATTCGATTCATGAAAATACTGCCGCCGCTCTGAATGGCCGACGATAACATACTCGCAGCCGACCGACTTGAGCATTTTAACTGAGATTTCGCCGGTATAAGCTCCGTCGTCGTGAACCGATACGTCTTGCGCTCCGAGTTTGATTGCACTCCCTTTTAACAGCTGCTGCGCGACAACCAGCGACGTAAAGGGGGGGCAAATGATCACTTCCGCCTTTGCTTTCTCGAGTGATTTTTTTAGTCCGTTGATGAGGTCGGCCGCCTCGAAGACATCTTTATTCATCTTCCAATTACCAGCAATGACTTTATTTCTCATATGTTTTTTTCTTTCGCTTTTTTAAAGTTAAAGAGTGGGGAGTAAGAATACAGGTCTACTTTTCGTTCAGTTTATTTTTCAGAATTTCGTTCACTATTTTTGGATTCGCTTTTCCCTTCGTTGCTTTCATCGTTTCCCCTACAAAAAAACCGAGCAATTGCTCCTTCCCGTTTCGGAATTGTTCTCGCTGCGTGGGATTTTTAGCAAGGATATCATCGATGATTTTCCCGATCGCACCGGTATCGGAGATTTGCACGAGCCCTTTTCGATCGACGATCGTTTTCGGATGCTCTTTTGTTTTCAACATCTCATCAAACACTTCTTTCGCGATTTTTCCGCTGATCACTCCATCGGCGATAAGATTTACCATCGCGGCCAAATTTTCCGGCGGGATCGGGAAATCGGATAACGCGAGATGTTCATCATTCACAACTCTGAGAACCTCGGTCATAACCCAGTTGCTCACCGTTTTATATCCTTCAGGATTGGGATGTAAAATTTTCACGGCAGCTTTTTCATAATAATCCGCCAAATCTCGCTCAAGCGTCAAAATATCTGCATCGTACTTCGGCAAGCCGTAGTGTTCCACAAACCTGTTGCGGCGTTCCTTCGGCAGTTCAGGAAGGGATGATTTCACTCTTGCAACCCATGGCTCGTCGACCAACACCGGCACCAGGTCCGGGTCTGGAAAATAGCGGTAGTCATGCGCCTCTTCCTTGCTTCTCATAGAAACAGCAACATTCTTGTCCGCATCCCACAACAGCGTCTCCTGCACAACCGCACCCCCGTCTTCGATGAGGACGATTTGACGGTTGATTTCATAGTCAAGTGCCCGCTCAACGTTGCGGAAGGAATTCATGTTTTTCACTTCCGTTTTCGTCCCGAATTTCTTTTCGCCTTTCAACCGCACAGAGACGTTGGCATCGCAGCGGAGGCTTCCTTCTTCCATGTTGCCGTCGCAAATTCCGAGATATGTCACTATTTGTTTTATCATCGACAGATACTGATATGCCTCATGCGACGTGCGAATGTCCGGTTCGCTGACGATTTCAATCAACGGAACGCCGCACCGGTTCACATCAACGAGCGTATCGACGTCCATGTCGTGAATTAATTTGCCCGCGTCCTCTTCCATATGGATTCGCGTGATGCCTATGCGCTTCGTCGAGCCGTCCTTCAATTCTGCATCAATGTGGCCCTGACTGCAGATCGGTTCTTCGTATTGCGATATCTGGTATCCCTTCGGCAAATCCGGATAGAAATAATTCTTTCGGGCGAAAATAGACTTTCGTGCTATCGTGCAATTTGTGGATATCCCCATTTTCAGGATGAACTCAACAACTTCCTTATTAAGCACGGGGAGCACGCCCGGCATGCCGAGACAAACAGGGCAGGAGTTTGAATTCGGAACGTTTCCGAATTTTGTCGTGCAGCCGCAAAATGCCTTTGAATTCGTCAAGAGTTGAGCGTGCACTTCGAGCCCGATTACTGCTTCATATCTATCGTTCATGGCCATACTGTTTTTTTTACGTACGTCGCTATGCGGCTAAAGCATTTGTTACTTTTTCCGCCGCGTCTTTCAAATTCTCTGCAACAAGGAAACTCATACCCGATTTTTTAAGAATATCCGCGGCAAGATCGGCGTTAGTCCCGGCAAGACGGATGACGATGGGGATTTTCACTTCAACTTTTTTGGCTGCTTCGACAACACCTGTCGCAACCCGGTCGCATCGCACAATGCCGCCGAAGATGTTGATAAGAATTGCCTTTACGTTTTTATCGGCAAGGATAATCTTAAACCCACTTTCGACTGTTTGCGCATTGGCACCGCCGCCGACATCGAGGAAATTCGCCGGCTCGCCCCCTGCCAGTTTGATGATATCCATCGTCGCCATAGCCAGGCCGGCGCCGTTGACCATACAGCCGACGTTGCCCTCGAGCTTGATGTAGTTCAGGTTAGACTTTGACGCTTCAATTTCCAAAGGTTCCTCTTCATCCAGATCGCGAAGCTCTGCAAACTCGGGATGGCGGTAGAGAGCATTATCATCGAAATTTATTTTCGCATCGAGAGCGAGAACGTCTCCTCGTTTCGTGATCACCAACGGATTAATTTCAGCGAGTGAGGCATCGGTCGCGTCATAAGCTTTGTATAATGCCAGTAAAAATTTTACACCGTTCTTAAATGCATCGCCGGTCAATCCCAGGGCAAAAGCAAGCTTTCGCGCCTGAAATTGCTGTAAGCCGACCGAGGGGTCTACATGCTCTTTGACGATTTTTTCTGGCGATTCAGCAGCGATTTTTTCGATTTCAACTCCCCCTTCGGTCGAGACCATGAGAACGTTCATTCCCGCTGTTCGATCGAGCGTAATGCCGACATACATTTCTTTCCCGATGTCGACCCCTTGCTCGACGAGAAGCCGTTTTACAATTTTTCCTTCTGGCCCGGTCTGATGAGTGATAAGCCTCATCCCGAGAATTTGCGACGCCAGCACCTTCACTTCGTTTACACTCTTCGCTATCTTGACACCTCCTCCTTTGCCCCTACCTCCGGCATGAATTTGGGCTTTGACAACCCAAACGCTTCCCCCGAGTCGCTGCGCAACAGCCGCAGCCTCGTCAACGGAAAAAGCAACAGCACCTTGAGGCATAGTAACACCGTATTTTCGAAGAATTTCTTTGCCCTGATACTCGTGTATTTTCATAGCAAATCCCTTTGAGTTTGTACTTTAGCATCGTATCAATTTCCAATTGCCAATTGACGAATGCAGAAACCCCGATCAATGTTCTCTCATGTTCTTTAAAGCGTACGACAGAAATCATCCTCCCGGGTCATAGCTCTGTCTGATCTATTTTATCTTTTCCGAGATCGCCTTGCCCTGCATGAACAAAAGCAAATAGTCGCGGCCACCTGCTTTTGAATCCGTTCCGGACATATTGAAACCGCCAAAAGGATGAACGCCGACGAGAGCACCCGTAATTTTTCTGTTTACATAAAAATTGCCTACATGAAAGCTGTCCTTTGCCTTCTCGATCTTCTTTTTATTCTTTGACCAAATGCCTCCGGTCAGGCCAAACTCCGTGTTATTTGCGATTTCGAGAGCCTGGTCAAAATCCTTGGCTCGGATCACTGCGAGTACCGGTCCAAAAATCTCCTCCTGGGCAATTGTCGCATGAGGGTCGACATCTGCAATCACCGTCGGTTGAATAAAATAGCCTTCGCCTTCCGCTTTCTTCCCGCCGGCAACAAGCCTTCCCCCTTCACGCAATCCCTTTCCAATATATTCCATGATTTTCTCTTGCGCTCCCCGATTGATGACAGGGCCCATGTAGTTTGCCGGGTCATCCACTGTGCCAACGGTAAGTTTCTCTGCTTTTTCTTTCAAGAGATCGACGAACCTGTCGTAAACTTTTTCGACAACGATGACGCGAGATGCGGCAGAGCATTTTTGTCCCTGAAATCCGAACGCGGAAACAACAGCCGCCTGCGCGGCAGCATTTAAGTCAGCCGAGTCATCGATAACGATGGAATCTTTTCCCCCCATTTCGGCAACAACGCGCTTCAGCCATTTTTGCCCCGGCTGAACTTTTGCCGCTAGCTCATTAATATGAATGCCGACTTCTTTTGAGCCGGTGAATGAAACGAATCGCGTTGTAGGATGAGCCACGAGCGTATCCCCGACAGTTCCTCCCGAACCCGTGACAAAGTTTATAACGCCGGCAGGCACGCCGACTTCACGCATCAAAGAAAAATATTGCCAGCCGGTAAGGGGTGAATCGCTCGACGGCTTTAACACAACGGTGTTCCCTGCGACAACAGCAGCCGAAGTCATGCCGGTAAGAATCGCAAGAGCAAAGTTCCACGGTGGAACAACAACGCCGACGCCGAGAGGGATATAGCGCAGCTCGCTTTTTTCCGTCGAGATTTTTGTTACGGGTTGAGGACCGGCAAAGCGCAGCATTTCCCGCGCGTAGAATTCCAGAAAGTCGATTGCTTCAGCCGTGTCGGCATCTGCTTCGGGCCATGTCTTGCCTACTTCGTACACCATCGTGGCGCTGAACTCGTGCTTTCTTTTACGCATAAGCGTGGCAGCCTTGAAAAGATACTCTGCCCGTTTTTTAGCATCGACCGATTTCCATTCTTCAAATTTCGCCGCTGCAGTCTCGACGGCTTTGTTTGCCAGGTCAGTATTTGCTTTTTGAAAAACGCCGACGATTTCACCCGGCGCAGAAGGATTGAAGGAGTTGAATTTTTCCTCGTACCAAATCTCCTCGCCTCCGATAACAATCGGGTATTCGCGGGAAAATGCAGACCGGACCTTTGCCAAGGCTTTCTCCATCGCTTTCCGATTTGCAGGCTTTGAAAAATCTGTCAGCGGTTCATTTTTGAACATCCTAATCGGCATACTATAACCTCAATTCCATTTTAATAAATGAGAAACGATCATTCACCCGCAGTCAATGCGCAAGAGCCATCAATACTGCCCCGACCACAGGCCGGGCAAAAGGTCGGACAACGTCGACATTGGTGAACGACTTTAAAATTTGTCGGCGAAGAGACCGAGTTAACGGTGTCTCGTTTTCTATCAATCCACCGACAAAAGAAAGAGAAATCCTTCTCTTCGCATGTGCAGACACGCCATTCTGAAATTTCATAATTAATGCCTGAACATGCTCTGTCAGTTCGTTGGAGGCACGCTCGACGATGTCAGATGCAGCAGCATCCCCTTTTTCTTCCGCCTCAAAAACAATAGGCGCCAGAGAAGCAATGTCAAAGTTGCTTTTATAAACTGCAGCAATAATATCAGCCGATGTTTTTATGCCGAACTTCTTCGCTACCATAGCCGTAAGGAGAGTTGGGGCGGAGCGCCCGTCGAGATGACGGCAGACGGCCTTCAAACCTTCCCTTCCAATAAAATACCCACTCCCCTCATCGCCCAATATTCTCCCCCATCCTCCAACGCGATGGATGTTTCCCTTCTCATCTTTCCCGAGTCCAATCGACCCGGTTCCTGCAATCACAATAATTCCGGCACCACCGTTGAATGCCCCTTCGAGCGCGATACGAGCGTCGCTTTCAATCCGAACTTTTCTCAGCGTAATTTTCTTCGATGAGATGAGTCTTCGAAATGCTTCGGCAATTTTTTTTTGATCCTCCACCCTTCCTGCGCCAGCCAGCCCAATCGTTGTCCCTTGGATATTTTTCGGAAAGCAGCCGACTGAATCACAGCAATCTCGGACCAATGAAAATACCACCCGCGCTGACTTCTCTACTCCTATTATTTGAAAGTTCGACGGGCCGGCAGTATGCTGCACCAGAAGATCTCCCCTCAGGTCAGCAATTACGGCTGCCGTTTTCGTACCGCCGCCATCGATACCGATGACGAATTGTGATAATTTCATAGTAAAAGAGCGGTCATGGAATGCTTTAACTGAATAAATTACGAAGATGTGGATCGAGAATCAACATCTTTAGGCAGTTACAATGCAAGGATACCAACAAGCATTGTCAAGGTTTATAGCCTTGACAAGTCTTGACATCCTTACGCTTTGTCTTCCAACGGCAAAAAGTAAATTGTCGCCAAGCCCGGAATAGCTGCCAAAAAACTCATTAAGAAATAATTCTCATACCCCATCCACACCTGCAAGTAACCGCTCATAATTCCAGGAAGCAAAATGCCTGCCGCCATAAACGCCGTTGTGATAGCGTAATGTGATGCTTTGAATTCCGGACGGACAGTCCGCATCAGAAAAACGGTGTATGCAGAAACTCCCAGCCCGTAGGAAAATTGTTCGAACGAATTGACGACGTACACCCATTCGATGCCAGGTTTGTACTTTGCAAGAAACCAGTACAACGCGATTGCCGAATTCTGAAGAATCGCAGTCGGCCACATCCATTTTTTTAATCCCTGCTTCGCGATAACAAATCCGCCAAGAATTCCACCCGAGAGGAGAAAAATGATACCAACGGTGCCGTACAGAATTCCCATCTCTGCCGTCGAAAGTGTCAATCCTCCCTTCGCTCCGTTATCCATGAGAAATGGAGGCGCCATTTTTAGCATGAACGCATCGCCGAGCCGGAATATAAGGATGTACGCCACGATCCAACCGATTCTGTGCTGAGTGAAGTATGTCCGAAACGCTTCGAAAAATTTTCCGCTCGCTTCATTTCCTTCTCGCTCCATGGCGAAAGCTTTTGGATGCGGAAGGTACCAGAGTTGGAAAAGATAGACCAGGAGAAAAACGAAAGCCGCGACGGCAAATGCGGCTGCCCAGCCGAACTCCAGAGGACGAATCGAAAATGCGTTACCCAATACAGAAAAACGTACATCCTCGAAACCCTTTGTCCCGTCAGGATTTGTATGGATCAGGCGTTCATTAGCGAGATACCCTGCAAGGAATACGAGCCCGCCGTTCCCGACAAGCCACGCAACTTTATATGCGGCTGAGCGAACTCCGACAAAAAATGCCTGTTGATTTTTATCCAGCGCATCGAGATAAAAGCCGTCGATGGCGATATCATGAGTCGCGGAAACGAATGCAATGAGAGCGAAAACAACAATCGAGGCTGCGATGGCCTGAGAACTGAGCGCCCCCAGTGCAAGAAAGACAAAAAGAATTGTGCAAAAAACCTCTGCGGCAAGGATCCAGGTCCGCTTCGACGAATAAATATCGACCATCGGACCCCATAACCCTTTCAATGCCCAGGGAAGATAAAGGAAACTCGTTAGCCCAATCAATTCGTTGCTTGCGCCGAGATCTTTTAGAAATATTACCGACATTAAATTGACAATCGTATACGGGAAACCTTCGGCAAAATAGACGACCGATACCCATAATGGAGTGCTCCGTTTTTTGTCGGGAGAAGATGACGGAATGAGCATATCAGACATTTCTGGAATCAATATAATTTCCGAAGCCGAGCATTCCGAAAGTAATGCTTGAGTATTTCTTCTGCGGAAAAATTCTTCGCCGCCATCACTGCTGCGCCGATTTGGCATAATCCGACGCCGTGCCCCCATCCCGCACCGTAAAAGAGAAAATGTTTCGGCGTTCCATCAGTCTCCCGCTCAGTCATAACGACGAACGCAGAACTGTAAAGATGAGTTTTGGACAGCCAGCGGCGGATTTCGAGTTCTTTTCCGACAACAAGCGTCTCTTTTGACCCTTCAATCTTTAGCCTGGAAATTCGACCGGAATGCCCGCGTTGGAGGGGAACAAGGTTGAGCAAAGTCCCAAAATCAATTCCGGATTTTGCTTTGAGAATTTCCTCAAGTTCACATCGTTCATAATCGACTGCCCAGCGGAAAAAGTTTGTTGTCTCCCGGTCAAACGCAGGAAGTATTTGCTGCAAGATAGTTTCGTCCATCGTATTGCAATATGCATCGGGGTTTGAAAGAATCCAATCCTCTGCTGCCATCTCACTCAGAATTTTAGGATGTTGAATTGATGAATCGGGAATACTCTCGAGGTATGGAAGGTGCTTCTCTTCCCAGGTGTTTTCAAACTCTTCCGTGATGCCGCCGCAAGCTTTGGAAAAGCGGGCATCGCAAATTTCTTCTCCGTGGACGAGGAAAAGTCCCCGCGTCGCTTCAACGGCTTTCGTTGTACGACCGGATACTATTTTGGTAATACCTTGATAACGCTGGCAATGGTCATCAGCACAAACATCAAAAATGTCGTGGTCTTCGCGGTCATACCAGCGTATCAACTCATCATCGGTCCGAATCGACCTTTCGGGATCGATATCGACATTTCGTTCTTCACGCGCCAGCATCGCAGCGAGCCAGCTTCGAGAAGTAATTGCATGAGCTTTCAGAAATTCAACCGGAGCTTCTCCGCTCATTTCAGACGAGATCACACTCGCGAGATACTCTTCGAGAGAAATTTCATTGATGACAGCAAAAGTTCCATTTCCGCGGGCCATGAGGATCAATTTCCCCCGGAATGTCTGTTCTTCCCTTCTTTCCCAATGAAATTGCACTCCAATCGCGACATCGCGGAGTGTGAATGTTCCGGCGGAGACATTAGCACATTGAATCTCTTTCCGAGTGATGGCGATATTTCCATCGTTGTCGACAAGCACTATCTCTCCATTATCGCACCGAGCACGAAACGTACCCTGCAATTGACGAGAATCATCTATGGCAAACACGCCGTTGAAACTACCATTTACGTCGCGACGGTGGTCAAGAATCCCAACCTTAATAGATGGTTCCTGAGAGATCATTGCCTGATTCTTTGATTTGGAATGAAGCAAGACATCGATGATTTTTCCCTTCTCTCCATGACTCTAAAGTTCTCCGACAATTTTTTCGAATATATCCTGAGCAACAGACACTTCCGCAAAGATATTCTCGATCATTTTGGCATCGACTCTTTCATAATCTCTTTCAACCGGTGTAACGACCAAGCCGCCAATATCAACTGCCGCCGGACTAATGAGCACCCTCCCCTCGCCTTCGCGAAAGTAAACATCAGGACGATGCTTGCGCCGGGGAAAAATCATCACGCGCCAGGCATTTTTCTGAAACGAGCAGAGGAGATTGAACATCGGTTCTTCCGTTGTGCCTGCAATTTTCTGCATGCTACCAAGAAGTTTTATGAGAGAAGCTTCAAGATTTGTTTGATTTTCAGATTCTAGCAGAAGCACGTGTCTTCCATATTTTCGAAGCGTGAGAAATGAAACAGCACTCTCTTTTTTCCTCAAAATCCTTCTTTGCACATCGTCGGCATCCCGTTCAACCGGGATCAGCCCACGCGGGCTGGCCTGAAAATGCATATGGTCGGGAGCAGAGGCGCCGCATTGAGGCCCATTGTAGAAGACGGTGAACTCGGGGCTCAACTCCCTTGCAAGCGAAAGAAGCGTTCCAATGAATTTCCCGATCTCTTGCCGCGTGTGTTGCACGGTCGATATGGTAAAGTGTCGCGGAAAAATTGGAGCGGGATTGCATAAAATAAGAAATTCGTCCCGATACAGTACGCCTTTCTGTTCTTCAGGAAGGTTTTCAAAACAAAGAAAACATCTTCGTTCACGAACGGATTTATCGTCGACATTCGCACTTGTGCTTGTGATTCTTTTCGGATTAAACTGCAGCAATGCCGAAAAGCCATCACAATGAATTTCGCGTACCTTCACTGAATCCAGCGATTCATAGGCATCGGCAAGCAGCCGCCACTTTAACTTCTTTTCTTTAAGGAGAGAAACTGCAATGTCCGCGAGAGAATCGCCCGGCGAGTGGGGGTTGAACGATGCAAATACCTTTTGTGAAAGCAATGAAATTCTTGCGAGAGAGTTGATTGAATATTTTTAGGTCATCTTGGTGCGAAATACTCTAAAGAAATGCGAAATGCCATTTCCACGCACAGATTATCCTTTTTTATTTATCCGTTGCCGCGCGAAAATTTCTATCGTGCGCAGCATGTCCTTGTACGCATCGTTGCGGTTTGATTTCTCGATGGACAGAGCTGCATCGGTGTTCCCTTCCCATCGGCGGCATAAATACATAGGCTCGTAGATTCTTCCGATTTGATATTCACGCGAAAGCCGAAGGGTGATTCCGTAATCTTCGCCGTAGCTGACGTTCGAAAAAGGAATTTGCCGAAGAAGCGATGTTTGGAATGCGCGCGGTGCGCCGAACCCGTTAACGCGGAGCGCATTATTTCTGCCGTTCTTCGGAGTCCATTCTTTATGATCGACAACGCCGGGAGGAATTTCCTCAAGCTTCATAGTGACAAGCCTGTATGCACCAATGACCATGGCGTACTTGCCGGTTCGAAAAACGTTCACAATTTTCTGGAGCGTTTCACCATTCGTGTAAAGATCATCCGAATCTAGTTGCACAGCATATTTTCCGCAATGCTCGGACATTACAGCCTCATTCCAGCATCCCCCGATTCCCAAATCGATACGCTCCGGAATAATGTGCTTCACCAACAAACTTCTTTGAGCCAACGCTTTCAACGCCTCCGTCGTTCCATCCGTAGAATGATTGTCAACGACAATGATGTTAAACAAAAAATCCGTTTGTTGATTCAATGCGCTGTTGACTGCCTCGGCGATCGTCTTCACTCTGTTCCGCACAGGGATAACAATGCTCGCCTCGACGGGAAATTTCGTTCCGGTATTAGGAACAAGCTTGAATTTCGGTTTCAAAAATGCACCGATATTTTTCAAGTGATTTGTCTCGACCACTTCCATTTCTTTTTGGATTGCATGGAAACGTTCATCGACGTAATCAAATTGTGTCTCTCCCGTTATCCGAGCACTGGATTCCGTTTTCGTGTAGAGATATTCCCGAACGTGGAAAATTCGATGGTCAACCGAAATTTTTAATCGCAGGTCGTATAATCCAGAGCCGTTTACTTTGGGGATTGGGCCATATTTTTTAAGTGCTGTGCGAATAGCAGGGACGGAAAACAGCATCACAGGACCGAAATCAAAATTATCACGGATGCTCCCCATTTGGTAGTCATTGACAGGATGTTCATGCCGTTCCCCATTTTTGATGTAGCGATAGTCTGAATATATAATTCCCGCATTCGTCCCTTCCGCCACATCGAGGAATCGTTCGAGTGCGAATTGGCCAAAATCAATCTCTCCCGATTCGGTCATCAGCAAAAGGTATTTGCTCTTGACTTTCTTGAAAAGAGAATTGAGCGCAACACCGGAATTCGGCGAACCGACTTTAATTCCCTCGCATTTGGGCGATGACGGGAAATAATCGCCACCGTGGAAGACGAAAATTTTTTCGACTAACGATGATTGATTGAATTGCCGGAGCGTGTTCTCAAAATAAGGAAAGGTGCTGAACGGAATTGCGACTGCGGAAAAATTCATTCGTATTCTCTCTCCGACAAGCAAAATAAGAAGATAACAATGCAGCACGGCAGAAAGCCAACCGCGAGGTTTATCTCGTCTGCGGTTGAACAAATGTAGAAAGTTTCCGGTGGGAAATCAAATAGAATGAGGATCGGGTAGTGGGGGCAAGAGATTATCCTGCCCCCCACAATTTACGCTGATTGTTTTAGCTTCCGAAACCCGATGACGCCTTCTCTATCGAGGACGATTTCAACATTGTCTCTGTCGGAGAAATCCCCGGCAAGAATTCTTTCAGAGAGCACGTTAACAATGTGTTTCTGGATGACTCGTTTGAGCGGACGCGCGCCATAGCTCGGGTCGTAACCGAGCTTAGCCAGCCATTCCTTGGCCTCGTCCGAAACCGACAGCTTCATCTCTTTTTTCGCGAGCAACGCTGCGACGCGATGGAGCTGCAAGTCGACGACCTTCTTGATATCGTTTCGTGTGAGCGGTTTGAAGAGGATGATCTCATCGACGCGATTTAAAAATTCCGGGCGTATCGACTGGCGCAACATTTCAAACAATTCGGCGCGAAGTTCCCCGTGGATGTTCGCCCAGTCTTCATCACTCTCTGCCCCAGACATTTTTTCCTGGATAAGCTGTGAACCGAGATTCGACGTCATAATGACAATGGTGTTCTTGAAATTCACCGTTCGTCCTTTTGAGTCCGTCAAACGTCCGTCATCGAGCAATTGCAGCAGCACGTTGAAAACCTCCGGATGTGCTTTCTCAATTTCATCGAGCAGAATTACAGAGTACGGCCTGCGCCGAACAGCTTCCGTGAGCTGCCCCCCCTCTTCGTATCCGACATATCCCGGAGGCGCGCCGATCAAGCGCGACACGGAAAATTTTTCCATGTATTCACTCATGTCGATCCGAACGATCGATTCCTCGTCGTTGAACAGCACTTCCGCCAGCGAGCGTGCAAGCTCAGTCTTCCCAACGCCGGTTGTTCCGAGAAAAATGAACGAACCGATCGGCCTCTTATCATCCTGCAGCCCGGCACGGCTCCTCCGAATTGCATCTGCGACG
>CAWJKX010000220.1:0-23594 GCA_963843065.1 uncultured Bacteroidota bacterium | reverse complement strand
ATAAGAGCCGCCACGGCAAACATTATCTGGAATCCGTATGCTCGTGCCAGCCAACCAAACAAAATTCCAACCGCAACTGTCGGCGCTGTGAGGGTATTCGTCAATGCAATGTACGTCGGCCGTTCAGCTTCCGAACAGAGCTCGACAACGAACGACAATCGCGAAATGCCCTGTAAACCAACCGTCCATGACATAAAGAAAAAAGTAAATCCATAGACAAGGATGTTTCCCGCGAAGATGGCGACCACACTTGCCGCCATAGAGGACAAAGCAAGAGCAATCAAATTCATTTTGTGTCCGAGCGAGTCCGCCAATAGCCGAATACACTGTTGCCGGCGACCATCCCTGCCATAACGATGACGGTAAATGTCCCAGCATAGGAGGCCGGAACATCGAATTTTTCAATCGCATACACCGCATAAAAAGCCGATGCAGACATCGACATTAGAGTGAACGCATCCGCAAGCAAAAAGTTTCTAAAATTCTTATTCCTCCTGAGAATCGCTCTCCCATCTCCGAAAGTACTGGATGAAGGCGCCGGATCAGGATACTGCGAATCGGCGGACGGCTCCTTCAGTTTGCGCAAATAGAGGTATGAGGCCATGGAAAGCAAATACGCAATGACAAACAGAAACGCGAAATTATCCGGAAACGCAAAGGTTGCAAGAACAAACGTTACCACGAACCCGCCAAGTATTCCGAGCGATGAGCTGAGAAGCTGACGAATTGCCATGAGCTTCCCGCGAAGCTTCATCGGGGTTGTTTTCGTGAAGAGGTGGAACCACGCCGGACTTCCGAAACTCCCCGTCGCTGCGGTAAAGAAGACTAAGGCCAATAATAAAGGGACAGAAATTGTCGCCGATAGGTCTTTGACAAAAAAAAAGGTAAAGACACCTACTGCCAGAAAGGAATACCTATTGAGCAGGCCAAAGCGTAATACCAATGGCTTAACCAGTTCTCTGGAATTCGTGAGACGAATAACGATGACTTGTGGAAAATTCAAGCCGATTGTCCAGAGCACCGGGACGCTTCCAATTGCGACAACACTTCCGCCGACTTGCTGAATGAAGACAGGGAGAATTGTATTGAATGAAACAAAACTCATGGCGAGCCCGAATAAAGCGCCGTCCATGATATGTGCACGCAGATTGAAGCGAAGCGTTGGAGAGTCTATGGCTGGATATTTTGAGAGCTGGAATACTTGCGTCAACATTCTCGGATTAAAATACAAGGAATTCTTCTCTTGCGCAAGTTTGAAGAAGTGGAAGCGGGTCGCTTTAAAAAACTTTCTGAAGGTTATTTTACCGGAATTCTTGAATGTTAAAATATTGGTGCACTTTTCAGAGAAAACCTTTGGAAGGTTTATCGCTTGACGTATCTCTGCAATTATGTTTCGAGCCGTTGCCTCCGTGCGACTTTTTCCGTACCTTAATGCAATCTGAAAAACGCGCCGGCAAATTTTGTTCGTTCAGTTGAAATCCATAATGCGGGACGGTAAAACAGATACCAAAGGATGACAATGAAAGAACATCAGCAAGTGTACAAACGGCGGATCATTCGCGAAAGAGTGATGCAAGCGCTGTATGCCTTCGAAATTTCCAAAGACCCGATTGCCCATATCATAGAGAACATTTTTGCGGAGCTTTGCAACCACCCTGACGAGTTTGCATTTGCACAAAACCTCCTGCAGACCACCATTGAACACCAGCCGTCCATCGACGTGATCATTAAGAAGAAAGCTGCAAATTGGAACTTCGATCGCATTGCATTGATCGACAAACTCCTCCTGCGGATGGGGATCTGCGAACTTTATTATTTTGAGGATATTCCCCCAAAAGTGACGATCAATGAAACGATTGAAATAGCAAAACACTTCAGCACAGAGAAGAGCGGACAGTTCATCAACGGCATCCTCGATTCAATTTTGCATGATATGAAGGCGGACGGAACGCTCGAAAAACGAGGACGGGGACTCATTGAATCATCGGACCACAAACAAAAAGCACCGCTGGGGAAAAAAGCCGGAAGCGATAAATAAGATGACGAGCTTCCCCTCCCCGTCTCATCGGAAAGCATCACGGTTTCAAATTTTCGTCTGGACGTTATTTGACTTTGCCAACACGTCGTTTTCCGTTATCATTATTGCAGTCGGCTACTCACTCTATTTCAAAAACGTTGTCGCGGGCGGGAGGGGCCAAGGAGATTTCCTTTGGGGCATCGCTGTCAGCATCTCGATGCTCATCACAGCCGCCATCGCCCCGATTCTCGGAGCAGCGGCTGATTTTTCAAGCCGAAGGAAAAGATTCCTTTTCGGCTTTACGACCGTGAGTGTTATTTGCACATCCCTCCTGTATTTCGTAAACGAGGGAATGATTATTGCCGGCATGGCTTTGTTCATCCTCGCGAACATCGGTTTCGAAGGGGGCATCGTATTCTACGATGCATTTCTGCCGAACATCACGACGGAACGAAGTTACGGAAGGGTCTCCGGTTACGGATACGCGATGGGGTATATCGGATCGCTGACCACTCTCCTTCTTGTAATGCCGCTGTATGCAAACGGCTTTGTTGCTTCGAATCTCGGGAATGTGAAGTTTAGTTTTGTTCTTGCTGCGATAATATTTTTCGTGTTTGCCTCACCCCTCTTTCTTTTTTTCCGGGACCACAAAGTGACGTTCCAGAAAAAACCTTCGTATGTCCGGGCCGGATGGCAGCGAGTTATGGAAACCATCAGCCATATGAAAGACTACCGTCAGGTGGCGAGGTTTATGCTCGCGTTCTTTATCTATAATGACGGGATTCTCACTGTTATTTCATTCGCGTCAATTTTTGCGCAGCAATCGCTCAATTTTTCCTTACGGGAGATCATCGCGCTCTTTGCCGTCGTTCAGGCTTCCGGCATCGTCGGATCGCTCGTCTTCGGCGTCGTTACCGACAAAATCGGCCCAAAAAAGACGATCGACATCAACCTTGTTTTGTGGCTGGTGGTCGTTACGGCAGCATACTTTGTACAGTCGAAAGCAATGTTCTTTTGTATTGGCATTGTTGCGGGGAGTTCCCTCGGCGCTGCCCAATCGGCGAGCAGGAGTTTGATGGCATTGCTCACGCCGAAGGAACGGGAGGCCGAATTCTTCGGATTCTACGATGGACTGTGCGGAAAAGCTTCGGCTGTCATCGGTACTTTTTTATTCGGATTGATTTCGTATCTTACAAATAACCAACGGCTTTCCATTCTCTCCGTCGGGGCCTTTTTCATAATAGGTTTGGTGCTGCTGCAGCGGGTTGACGATACCCGTGCGGCGCAAACCGCGTAGCATTTGTGGAGTGAGTTCTATGCGCACCTTGTATCTGCTTCTGCCTTTGTTGTATCTGTGTTCGAATCCCCTGCCGTCGAACGGGGCAGCGTTCACGGGAGTTACGTGCGACATTCATCTGGCGACTTCAACGTTGAAACCAGGTGCAAAAGGTGAAATCGTCGTCTCCTTCGCTCCGAAAGAAGGTATACACATCAACACCGACCCGGCAATCGAATTCGAATTTGAAAAAGATACGCTCGTTCATTTTACCGGCGTCGCGGCAATGTCCTAAAGTGGAAAAAACCGGCTACCTCGACACAAAGAGGCCGATAAAATACTCCTTTACGCTGGACAAGAATATTCCAAAAGGAAAACATACCTTAAAAGGTTCAGTCCTGTATTTTTTCTGTTCGGATACTGAAGGCTGGTGCAATCGGTCCTCCCAGCCGATACAACTGACATTCACGGTAATACAATAGTCGATGAAAAGCATTTTCTTTATTTCAGATGTACATTTAGGTTTACACGATCGGGACCGGGAAAAAGAAAAGGAAGAGCGGCTGCTATCGTTTCTCTCGCATGTAGAAGAACACGGAGAGCAGCTTTTTATTGTCGGTGATCTCTTCGACTACTGGTTTGAATACAAATACGTCATTCCCCGCGGCTACCATCACACGATCTCAAAACTCGCAAGACTTGTCGAAAAGGGCATTGCCGTTCATTATGTCGCCGGCAATCACGATTTTTGGCTTAAGGATTTCTTTCCGAACGATCTCGGCATTCCAGTCTACAAAAACCCTTTCGCAATGTTGCTGAGGGGAAAGAAATTTTATTTTCATCACGGCGACGGACTGGCATTGAAGGATACCGGGTACCGAATTCTTAAAAAAATACTACGGAACAAGGTTAGCATTTTTTTGTTTTCGATTGTACATCCAGGCATCACTGCTCCGATTGCAAAAGGGACTTCACGGAGCAGCCGCGACTATACTGCAAACAAAGATTACGGTGAAACGGACGGTATGCTGCAGTTCGCGACGGAGAAAATTAACGAGGGGTGCGACGTGGTCATCATGGGGCACCGGCATGTACCGTCATCTCAAAAGATCGGCCGCGGAACATACATCAACCTCGGCGATTGGATCTCGTATTCCACCTATGCTGAGTTCGACGGAAACACTGTGGAACTAAAAACCTGGAAAAAAGAATAACGTATGGGAAAGACACCGCCAAACGACCCGCGCAAGCAAACCCAAAAAGGGGGTTACAGCTCCGAACAAATGCGCCGGTATTTTACCGAGCCGAAATACCGCGACGAGATGTATCTCCGAAGCAAAAACTTCTTTAAGAAATATTGGTACGCCTTCGCTGGCGGCGGTGTTGCCCTTCTTGTTCTGTTCATCGTTTTCATGAAACTGGTCTTTGCCGGGCTCCCTTCTCTCGAACAGCTGGAAAATCCGAAGCCGGAGCTTGCGACAAAAGTCTTTTCATACGATGGAGAAGTCCTCGGCCAATTCTATTTGAAGAACCGAACGTATATTTCGTATGACAAGATCGCGCAAAGTACGATAGACGCCCTGATTTGCACGGAGGATAAAGATTTTTACAGCCATTGGGGAGTTGTCATCTGGCGGATTCCGCTGGCGTTCGTCAGAAGTCAAGGAGCGAGCACGATTACGATGCAGCTTTCGCGCAACCTGTACAATTGGAAAAGCGCACAGGAAAATGCGTTCGACAAGGCAACAAGAAAAATTCGCGAGTTCATTACTGCCGTTCAGATAGAGCGAACGTATACGAAAAAAGAAATCCTCGAGATGTATCTCAATTACATTTATCTGGGGCGCGGAGCCTACGGCATTTCGGCCGCCGCATCGATCTATTTCGACAAATCGGCGCAAGAGTTATCGCTCGCAGAATCATCCCTCCTTATCGGCATGGCCAAGGGGCCATTCTATTATGATCCGATCAAGCATCCGGAGCGGGCTTTCCTGCGCCGGGAAATCGTCCTCTCCCAAATGGTTAAGTATGGCAAACTCACGCAGACAGAAGCAGATTCCGTAGGACGCGATTCGCTTCAGTTCAACAGCAGTGATGCATTGACACTCACGGGAATTGCGCCCCATTTTGTCGAATACGTTCGGCAGCAGCTTCTCCAAAAAGCCGACAAGTATGGTTTTGATATTTACAAGGACGGGCTTTCCGTCTACACAACGCTTGACAGCCGGATGCAACGGTACGCAAACCGTGCCGTTGAAGAACATCTGGCAGATATTCAGCCGGCCTTCGATTCGACATGGGATTGGAAAGCAAACACCGAAATTCTCAACAAAGCTATTGATAAAAGCGTTGAGGATGTTATTTCCAATCGAAAATCGACGAGCCGCGGTGAACGGGATAGCATCTATGCCGCGCTTCGAAGCAACCGCGCATTCGTCGATTCTATCAAGAAAGGCGTGGCAAACGATTGAAGTAGGATTGATCATCATTGACCCGCACTCGGGGAATATCTGCGCGATGGTCGGAGGGGCAAATTTTCGGTCGTTCAAATATGGACTCAACCATACGACCCAGATCGTGCGTCAACCGGGGTCTGCTTTTAAGCCGTTCGTCTATACTGTCGCGATCGACAACGGGTATCCGCCGACATTTGAATTGTTGAATCAACCTGTCACCCTCATGATGGAGGATGGTTCGCGCTGGACGCCGGGGAATTTCGACGGTACTATCGGAGGAAAATATACGTTGCGTGAAGGCCTGCGTGAATCGATCAACCTCATTGCAGTCCGCGCCATCATGGAAATTGCGCCGAAAAATCAAGTCATCGAAATGGCGCATCACATGGGAATTACGACGCCGATACCTCCTTTTGAATCTATTGCGCTCGGCACCGCTACAGTCAGACCAATCGAACTCACTGCCGCGTTTGGTGTTTTCGCTAACGAAGGCGTCTATGTCCAACCGACAAGCATTTTGAGGATTGAAGACAAAGATGGAAATGTCATCGAAGAAAATGTTCCGGAGAAGAGAGAAGTGATGAGCAAAGAGACGGCATACATCATGACATCAATGCTCCAGGATGTTGTCGACCATGGCAGCGGCGGACGAGTACGGCACTTCTTCCATCTCCCCGCAGCCGGAAAGACCGGAACGACGCAAGACTTCGCCGATGCATGGTTCGTCGGCTTTACACCGCAGCTTGCCGCCGGTGTTTGGATCGGGTTCGATGACCAACAGGTGAAGTTTACTTCTGCAGACGGGCAAGGGGGTCGAACGGCAGCACCGTTATGGGGACGAGTAATGAAATACATTTATGAGGATCGGACGATTCCAATCACCAACGAGTATTTTGAAATGCCGGACGGTGTGGTAGTGGATACTATTTGCGCCGAAACCTATAAACTTGCCACACCATTCTGCCCGAAAAAGATTACAGAAGTGTTTAACGTTAAATACCAGCCTTCGACATGCGACAAGCATACTTCTGCAAACTGGAAAGAAGGGGAAGAGAATCCCAACGACATAAAGTTCTAGAGGGGAAACAGGCACGCAGCATGCTGTGCTACAGTTGAACGATTTTCGCGAAAACCATCTCTGCTGAAATCTTAACCATACAATCAAACGTTCCGATCGGACATTTGTCGCCGCCATGAATGCTGCATGGCCGGCAGGGCAATCCTTCTATTTGAACAACAACATCCTTCTCTCCGTACGGCGCAAATCCAAATGAAGGAACCGTCGCGCCAAAGACTGCGACAACGGGAGTCTTCATTGCGACTGCAAGATGCATCGGCGCACTGTCGTTCGAAACGAGCACTGCACAACGACGTAAAAGTTCAGCGGACTGAAGGATAGAGAACCTTCCAGCCGACAAATAGACCTCCGTTCCCTGCGCCTCGGATACAATGTTCTTACACAAACTTTCATCTTCTTTACCGCCGACAAGAACGACCTTCATTCCCGCAGCCCTAATCCTTCTCACGAGATCGGAAAAACGCTCTGGAAGGCCACCGTTTGGTATTCCATACCGACCCCGGGGCGATCGCAATCAGTTTATCGTTTGGCTTAATTTGTTTTCTCCGAAAAAAACCGATCCACTGCATCTACATCTTCCGGGGAAGGATACACTGAAGGAAGTTCTTTTATCGGAATCCTGATGTTGAGTGCATTTAAAAAACAAAGATTGCGTTCAATCTCATGAATATTTTTTCTATACTGAACCGTTTCTGTAAAAAGTAATCTTCCGGCGCTCGCATCAAAACCGATTCGCTACAGCGAATTCTGCTCAATGCTGTAACAACAGCACTGCGGAGAGACCTATGCGGAACCAGCGCAATGTCGTACCGTTGTGCCTTGAGAATGCGAGAAATCGAAAACATTCCCCCGAAACCCCGTTGAGCTCCCCGCTTGTCATATTCAATCACTGCATGGATTGCCGGATGATTCCGAAGAATTGCCGCAGCTTTGGGAGTCGTGAGAAAATCTATTTGCGTATTGGGAAACTCCCGGTGAAGCACTTGTACAAGAGGCAGGGTCAGAACCACATCGCCGAGAAACGCTGTTTGAAAAATGAGAATTCTATCTGGCGGCTGCATGCACTTTTTCGTCGGTGAGAGAATTGACAGGAGGCAGAATGCTTCCATCGTTTGTGCATCCACAACCAATGGTCTGGATAACGCGAGGCATATTTTTCCAGCATCGCGACATGGCGGACGGTAATCTGTTCTACTTTTTCATCATCCGTGCCGCTGACATTGTGCGTATCGACTTCCTCGAATTCGACTTTGTAAAGGCCGTCTGCTTGACGAATGATAAATGCCATGATAATCGGGGCGCCTGTTCGAACGCTGAACAGCGGCTGGTCCCCGATGCGTTGAAGCGGGGCGTCCGAAAAAGTTTACGAACAATCCTTCCTGCGGACCGCTTTGGTCGGCAAGAATCGCAACGACGCCGTTATTCCGAAGCGCCGCAATAATTTCCCGGGGGGCTCTTTCCATTTCAACAACTTTGTTGCCGAACAGCATACGATTTTTATTCATAAACGTATCGACAAATCTGTTCCGTTGTCGCTGAACAATAATCGTCAACGGATGGCGGCTTAAAAGGCCAACGGCAATAGCAATCAATTCCCAATTGCCAAAGTGTCCGCCGAGCATGATCAAGCCCTTCCCTTCTTTTAACCGTGCGTCCATAACACTAGTATCCGGCATGCTGACAATTTTTTTTATCTTGTCTGCACTCAGATGCGAGAACCAAAACACTTCGAGGAGTGAGATAACAAGATTGCGGTACGCCGCCAGAGCGATTTCTTTTATCTCTGCGGAAGATTTGTGAGGAAATGCCTTATGAAGCTGGTCGAGTGTCAACGACCGTCGAATCGGGATCGCATAAAATATAACCGACGCCAGGATTGAGCCGAACCGATTGACGGCTTCCCACGGCATTAGTCGCACCAGCCACCCGATGAATATATAGCCAATGTATTCCAGTCTGTCTCGCATGAGTGACAAAAATACGAAATGATTGCTGAGAATCAAAAAATTTGAGGCGGCCTACGTTGAGGAACCTTCCGAAGACTTTCCTTGAAAAGTGAGCCAATATTGAGAGATTCAAGAATTCTAACAGAAGAATCTTCGGAAGGTTTACGCCCGAACCTCGAAGGAACCAATCGAGATTCTGCTCGTAAAGATTCAATTAGGAATTAACAATAGATATGTTTATATTAAATGTACCAAAAACAGTACACCGTCTTTATCTCCCGGTTGGGAGCTTTTAGAATCCTGCTGATGAACCGAACGAATCCTTCCAAGGTCGAAACGCCATCAATGAGTGCTATAAGAGACAGTATTTTCGGCGTACACCTTGCCCAACGGTAGTTTGGGTTACACATATACACGAAAGGATGTGTTCCATGGAAAAAGGAACAGTCAAATGGTTCAACGCAACAAAAGGATTCGGATTCATTTCCCGCGGCACCGGAGCTGAAGACGTATTCGTCCACTTCAATGCCATTACCGGCAACGGCTACAAGAGCCTGAATGAGGGCGATAAGGTCGAATTCGAAGTCGAAAAGGGTCCGAAAGGATTCCAAGCGACAAACGTTTCGGTTGTCTAAGTAGAAACCGGCGACGAGCAGTAAAAAAGTCCCGCCTTTACGGCGGGATTTTTTTTGTAAAAATAAAACGCCTACGGGTTTTCTTTGACAAAAAAGGCGATGAATTGCCGGTAGAACTGAACGCTTCCGATAAGGAGTATCCCCCCCATCGCAAAATATGGTATCGTCAGATAGTATTTCGGGATTGATGAATTGCGGAGGGTAATTCCGATCGTCATCATGAGCGCGATCATAACGTAACCCCGCACAGCAGTGAACGCAAAGATGTTTGCACGCTCGGGCATTCGATTAATGCGGGCAATATTTTTTACAACAATCTTCGAAAATCCTAGAACGTACCCGCCTCCGGCACAAACAATACTTACGAAGGCAAAAACGAACGCTTCATTCGGAGAGAGCATTCCCATCCAGATAGCCGCCCGCACACAAAGGATACCGCCTGCAACGGTCCAAAAAATTCCCGCAAGCACGAAAAGGTAATGACGCCGAATTTCAGGGATCATAACTTTAGACAAAATCGAAGAAAGCGCGAATTCTTACCGCGCAGCGGTCTTCAAAAATTCTCTCACCAGAGGGAAAAACTTTTCACCCGCTTCAATATACGGAAAGTGTCCGCATCCCGGAAGCAGGATGTACTGCGAACCACGAATGTGATCGTGAATCTGCTCGTTCGTACCCGGAACAACTGCATCGTCGGATCCTCCGATGATGAGAGCAGGGCATTGAATGGTATCAAGTCTGGTATGAATGTCGTACGAACGAAGCGTGGTATCTCTACTGAGCTGCCGCACCATCGCACTTTTTGCAGAATATGAGGAATCGAAAGTAAGCGTTAAGGCTGTCGCTGTATTGTTTATTGTGGAATGAACTGCGAAAAAGTAGTCGAAAGAATTTCGCCATTGCCGCCGGATCTCTTTTCTTAAATCCCTCCGTCCCTGCGATCTGTAACTGAGCGATACTGTCCTCTTTCGTTGTCTTCGAGGACATAACGGCAAAAGACAAATTCCGCAACCTTGAGCTTGCAGGCGTGGTATTGACGAGGATCAGCGACTGTAAATGTGTCGGGATATCTTATCGCATAAAACATCGACACCAATCCTCCCCACGAATGCCCCATCAGATTCATTTTTTCCAGGCCGAATGCTTTTCGGATTCCTTCGAGGTCTTCGACGAAACTGTTCATTGTCATCAGATTCGTGTCAAAATCCGCCGATGATTTCCCCATTGCCCTTTGGTCGTAAAAAATCAATTTATACCCTTTTGCAAGTTCACCCATTTGTGGAAGCAAATAGCTGTGGTCCAATCCGGGCCCCCCGTGGACGACGACGATTGGAGTCCCATCGCCGATGGTTTCATAATAAAGACTGACCCCGTTAATTATTTTGTATCCTTTTTCAGTCGGCGGTTGTCCCCACACTATCGTAACGCTCACCAAAACCGCAGCGACGATTCCACAGCCTCCATCTGGCACTGAAATATATCGCGGTGACGAAACTTTTCGCAGATCATGACTAGGAACATCTTCATAACATTATTTCTCCCATAACTTTCGGAGCGGATGTGCTTCCGTGTTGAAAATAATTTGCCCAAAGTTTAATGTCTCAGGGGAAGCGAATAAGAGGTACAGATATTTGAGCGTCTCGGCAAAAAAGAAGCTTTCCATCTCATCCGATTTTTCTTTCGTCGTTACGTCGCTGAGCATTGCATAGGCAGCATCAGTCCTGCAATATTTTACGATATCGTTGAAATAGGTTTCCCCCATTGCCCTGTATCGGTCATCGCCGGTAAGCCGATAAAGATAGTATGCAGACTCGATAATTTCCGGGCGCAGATGATATTGCTTTGCTGTTACCTTCATGGTCGCATAATCGATTTCTTCCGGTTCTATATGATGGAGGGTCCACATTCTAAAACACGATTCTTCAAGCGCCTTGGCTCTTTTCATATCGCCTGAAAGAGAGAGAAGAGCGGGATAGAATGCTTCGAGTGATCCGAACGAAGTTCCCGTTCTCTTTCCGCTGAACATATTGACTTCCCCATACCATAATCCGTCGAACGTTGTGTCGGCAACATATTTGTTGACCGCCTTAAAACTCTCGTCCGCCATCTTCTTACAATCCTCGTCGCCAAAAAGTAGCCAGGCTTTAAAGAGATATTCATAGTATGAATCTATCCCTCCGCCGATAAAGCTCGTGCTGTCCACCCATTCTCCGGTCTGGACATTGATCCATTCGCCGACAAGGCCAATAGCAGAGCGGCGATTGTACAACGCAATGAGAGCCTCTTTGGCTTTTTGGTAGTAAACAGGGTTGCCCGTCAGCCTGCTCAGTGTTCCAAATTCAAGAAGGGACGTGCCAATTTCTGCCGGATTATTCAGCGAGTCTCGTATCTGTGCCAGTCTGGAGATTGACATAACGGTACGGCATTCCCGTCGGTGTATTGAAAACAGGAAGGAGGCGTGTGCCCAGGTCTTCGGCGAGGATAAGAAAACGTTTGTCTTTGTCTAATTCGTATGCGCTAAGCAATCCTCCCAATAAGCGAATCGTTATTTCAAAACTCTGGACTTCGATGTTCTTATCGAACGACAAGCTGTCGAGGATTAACTGCTTCGCATCGCGGGCATCGGAAGAAAGCCCCATAAGCAGCATCGCATCGTAGGCATCAACCGGAGTCATGTAAAACGACACACCGTACCAATCCCGAGGCTTTTTTGTCAACGGCCTTAATGCATCGTGCCCCCAGGCATATTGTTTGTACCCGTTCCATGCATGGAGGAATTCCGCTTTCACCGAGTCCGCCATTTGCTGCTGAGAAACTGCTTGGGCAGAAAGAACCACAGCCAACGACACGGCAAAAACAACGGGGGCGGATATTCGCTTCACAAAATTACTTTTCATGCGAAACTCCGAATGTCATCTATTCTATGAGATGAAGATAGCTTATTGCTCCCTCAGCTTAGTATGAAATGCCTTTTTGAATTTTTCCACTTTCGGCCTAATGACGAAAAGACAATACGGCTGCGCTCCGTGCTCATTGAAATAATTTTGGTGATAGTTTTCCGCCTTATAGAACTTCGTAAACGGAACAATTTCCGTAATGATCGGCGCGTCGAATGCGCCGGAAGAATCGAGTTCTTTTTTGTAGTGCTCGGCGAGTTTCTTCTGCTCTTCATTATGATAAAAAATCGCGGAGCGATACTGCGTGCCGGAATCGTTTCCCTGTCGATTCAACGTCGTCGGATCGTGCGTTTTCCAGAAGACTTCCAATAATTCCGGATATGAAATGATCTTCGGGTCGTAGGCAATCTGGCATGCCTCCGCATGTCCGGTCGAGCCGGAACAGACTTCTTCATAGCTGGGATTTGCCACCGAGCCCCCTGTGTAACCCGACACCACCGATTGAACGCCCTTCAAGTTTTGAAACACCGCTTCAACACACCAAAAGCAGCCCGAAGCAAATGTCGCCGTATCCAAAGCCGTCGCTGTCATCGACTTTTCCTCTCCTTGATGTTCTGCTGAATTCTTGCCCGTTCCTGTGACTGCTAAAATAAGAATCGCACCAACCGCCGCAAGTCCAAAAATGAGCAAAAATATTTTCATCATTCCGTCTTTATTCAGATTTTCCTCACAACCAATTTTTGCAATCAAAAATTCCCGTGCGCCGGGGCATAGGTGGATATTTTCCCCTTACTTTTTCTTCAATCCTTCATGCAAAACGTAAGCAAATACTCCGAATGCCCGCACCGCCTGCGATTGCGGGTGAACGGTTCCAATTTGATCGACACCATAGCCTTCCTCGCCGCCTGTCGGGTTCCACCCATTCCGGATACCATCGTCGCCCAGCCTGTGCAGTAGAACATACGAAGCGCCGTGATGGTTCGACCAGACATGCTCCAACATTCGTTCCACCTTCAAAGGAATGTCAGGCAGCAATTCCGGAGCAATGAGGTACGCATCCAATATGAAATGAACGAACGCTCCGTTTCCATCCATCCGGAGCTGATAAAAATCTGTCGAATCGACCCAGCCATTCGCTGGGTCCATGATCCGTTTCGCCGATGCAGCGGCAATCATCTTGTATTTCGGGTTTCCGGTCATGCGAAACATCGCAGCGACAACCGACAGGTACGACGCTTCTTCCCATGGAAGTTGTTTGCCGAACGCAGCCCTTCCCCCTTTCCCTTCCCATTTACCATCGCCACGGTAAAATGTTTTTTCAATTCCAGGATACCTATGATCCCCCTCCCATGCTACCATAGCATCACTATAGAACCGCAGATCGTGCGTCGCCTCGTACAACATGCAGGCGACAGCGACCATCTGGTTTGTGTTGCTGTTGGTGATGATCATATCGTTCACTTTAGCATTCGGAGGCCAACTGTACCAACTCCAGAATCCTTCCTGATTGGAAAAACGTCCTTCATTTCTTGCTTCGATGTATCGTTTCTCCGCATCTTCCACCCATGCTTTATTTTTTCTCCCCGAGAATTGCCACCAGTACAATTCCGCAAGACAAATCCATGCGCGATCATCAACCCATGTTCCATTGAACATGTCGGTCAGTTTACGATCATTGATGTACCTGTTCAGTAGATTCTTATCGCCGGTCGCGGCGTAGAGAAACGCTTCACCGATCGCTCCGTTCGCAGCTTCCCACCCGGCGTTATAGACTTCCTGAAATTTAACGTCCACAGCATACGCGCGCTGAACAGTTATTGCGAAGGCGTCCTCAGGCTTCAGTCCCTTCAGTTCTTCCTTCTGAACAATTTTTGTAACATACGTCTTGGTGTCGGAAGCATGAAGTGCGAAGAGAAGGTATGCTAGTGCTGCCAGTGCAATACCAACTAAAACGACAATCCGATACATCGAACGGGGGTGCGCGCTGGCGTTGTTCTTGTTCGTTCTTCGCTTCATGAAAACAGAAATGGCAAATTCTTGTTTCGTTACTGAAAAACAGGTCTACCTGTTGACCGACGGCATCGCCGTTTCGGGATAACGCGTGCCAGACGCCGCGCCGCGCGGCACCACTTCGTTGATATGGTCAAGCTCATCCACGCTAAGATGGATATCCAACGCCGCAACATTCTCTTCTAAATATTTCCGCCTCTTCGTGCCGGGGATTGGGACGATATCTTCTCCCTGCGCCATTACCCATGCAAGAGCCAGCTGTGATGGACTGCATCCTTTTTGTGATGCAATTTTCTCGACTCGTTTCACGAGGTCAAGATTATACTGAAAATTTTCTCCTTGAAAACGGGGCGAGTTACGACGGAAATCATCCGGCGCCAAATCCTCAATGCGTCTGATTTCCCCGGTGAGAAATCCGCGTCCAAGCGGACTATAGGCGACGAACCCGATTCCGAGCTCGCGGCACGCGGCAAGGATTTCTTCCTCAGGATCGCGTGTCCAAAGCGAATACTCCGTTTGAAGTGCGGTTATCGGATAGACCTTGTACGCACGCCGGATTGTCTTTGCACTTGCTTCGGAGAGGCCGATGAAACGGACTTTTCCTTTTTTAACCAACTCGCTCATTGCTCCAACTGTCTCTTCTATCGGTGTGTTCGGGTCGACCCGATGAAGATAATACAGGTCAATCACGTCCACCCCCAGACGCCGCAGGCTTGCGTCGCACGATGTGCGGACATACTCAGGCTTGCCGTTAACACCGCGGAGCATCGGGTTTGCGGGATTTCGCACAATGCCGAACTTTGTCGCGAGAAATACTTTATCGCGCCTGTCTTTGATCGCCTTCCCGACGAGTTCTTCATTTTTGTGCGGACCGTACATGTCCGCCGTATCAAGCAGCGTCACTCCAAGTTCCAAAGCACGGTGAATTGTTGCGGTTGACTCTCTATCGTCGCCCGTACCATAAAACTCCGACATTCCCATGCAGCCCAGACCAATGGCTGATACCTTGGGGCCTTTGCTGCCAAGCGTTCTCATTTTCATATTGAGTTCCTTTTCACTTTCATTGAATTTGTTGATGACAGAAATATAAGCTCGACAATTTCAGTTGAATCCTTACTCGTTCGGTACGTATCCAATCTCCTTCAACTTTTCCTTTACCCTTCCACGCTGGTCCCCCTGAATTTCAATATTCCCTTGTTTGATTGTCCCGCCTGCACCGCAATGCTGCTTCAACATCCGTGCAATCTCTTCCAACGTAGAAGGATTATGCTGTAAACCAGCAACGATCGTAACGCTTTTTCCCTTTCTTCCTTGAGTCTCCAATGAGACACGAACACTCTTCCCTTTCCCGTCATGTGAGCGTATTTTCTCACTTCGGATCGGTATCGGTTGACGGTCGGTTTCAGGCAAGAGCCGTTGGAGATCGGAGAGAGATTTTAATTTCATTTTCTTCATTAGCACAAGAATGTAAAAAAGTAAAAAAAACGGCTGCCAATTGCAACGCGCCGACGTTCATAAGATTGGGTAGTGCCTTAATTAGAACAAAGTCCAAGGGACTTTTTACGATTGCTGAAAACATTGCGCAAAGTCGCTAAGGCGCAAGGGAAACATATCCATTCTCTTTGCGGCTTAGCGACTGGCGAACCTCCCATCGGGATTTGCGTGAGCAAGCTTCACACCTATCCCAAATTAAGACATCACGTAATATTGGGTGGTGATCAATTTTATATTCTCGCAAAAGCACTACGTAAGATTGCTTCTCTTTTTTCCATTACCGATATTAAGCTATAATTTCTCTTTCGTTTACGATGCGGCGTCTCTCCGAGATCGTTAAACCTTTACCGGAGCTGACTTTCTAACCACTGGATGAAAGATTTTCGTTTTGAAACTAGATTCAGGGTATCAATCAACTGCATTATCAACTTCATAAGGAGAAATCTATGCGATACTATTTATCGCTGCTGTTTGCCGCTGTGCTGTTAGCCGGCCTTTTCACCACCAATACGATGGCGCAGGGGATGATGCGAATGACGCCTGAAGAACGTGTAAAACAACTCAAAGATTCGTTAGGCTTAGACGATAAACAGACAGCACAAATCGACAGTATCTTTAAAGATATGGGTGCAAAGCGGCAAGCGTTGATGGATTCCGTCAGCGACCGAGACGCAAGACGTGAAGCAATGATGAGTATGATGAAGTCGATCGATGACAAGATCGAGGCATTGCTGACGCCGGATCAAAAAGATAAGTACGAAGCTATGAAGAAGGCACGAGAAGCGATGATGCGTCAACGACAGAACTAAGATCGCATAATCTAGTAAGCCCGTAACACATCTATCAATTCTACCGTTTAACCGACGGCTTCGAAGAATACTTCGAGGCCGTCTTTTTTTACCACGTCAGGACGACTCGCTGCAGGCAGTCAGCGATCTCCGGGGTGCGTCGCCTGCCGGCTGATTCATGCCTTCTCAATTCCCTCCTATATCTTTCCGCAAATTTTTGTATCTTGAGCGGGCAACTTCTGCTCCAGAGTATAACTTCGTAACTATTGAAGGCACTCCTATGCAAATCGGCATTGTTGGACTTCCATTCTCGGGAAAATCAACACTCTTTCAGACAATTACAAAAACGCATCTCGACCCTTCCGTCCTTACAAAGGTTGAAGCACATCACGCAATTGTGAAAATACCCGACGCCCGGCTCGACAAATGTTCCGCAATCTTCTCGCCAAAAAGCACGGTGCACGCAACGATTGAGTTTGTGGACGTTGTCGGACTAAAAAAGGGGGAATCGGGTTCAACACAGTTCACTACGAACTTTCTTGCAAATGTCAAAACGAACGATGCATTAGTCCAGGTCGTCCGGTTATTTGAAAATGAATCCGTCCCGCATCCAGACGGCTCCATCGATGCCCTTCGGGACATTTCATCGTTCGAGACTGAGTTTATTATTTCCGATCTTTCAATCGTCGAAACTCGCATTGACCGGATCAACAAGCAAGTCCAAAAGACTCAGGATGAGCATCTCAAAAAGGAATTACCCGTACTCGAAAAGTGCCGCCAGAATCTCGAGAAAGAAAAGCCGTTGCGCGAAGTTGACTTCACAAAAGAAGAAGCCTACATTCTCAAAACGTACCAGCTCCTTTCCCTGAAGCCAATGCTCATCGCATTGAATTTCGACGAGTCCCAGCTCAAGACGTATGGTGAGAGTGTTCAACTTGTAGCAGGAAAGAAAGAAGGAATCCGCACGAAAGTTGTTTCATTTTTCGGAAAGATCGAGATGGAAATGTCGGAACTGCCGGACGACGAGGCAGCGGTATTTATGAGTGAGTACGGAATCAAAGAGTCGGCCCTCGACACGTTGATCCGAGAAGCCTATGCCCTTCTCGGCCTGCAGTCGTTTTTTACCGTCGGCGAAGACGAGTGCAGAGCATGGACAATAAAAAAAGGAATGACTGCGCAAGAAGCGGCAGGGGCAATCCATTCGGATTTCGTCAACAAATTTATCCGCGCGGAGGTCGTTCATTACGACCACTTCATCGAACAAGGGGGGTCATTCGCCAAAGCAAAAGAAACGGGACACTGGCGGTTGGAGGGAAAAGAATACCTCGTGAGCGACGGTGATATCATATCAATACGCCACAGTTAATACGCATATGCTTTCCGAAGAATTTGTTATTAGATTTTTTGAACCCCGCAGCGTTTGCTTACTTTCAAAGAAAAATTTTGGGAGATTTTTGCCCGATCCTCCAGCCATTGCTCTTGAGTCAGCAATTTAGTACAATGCTCTCGTCCAATCCCCCAAACCAATTATTTTGAACAATACAATAAGGAGGTCGCATGAGGCGTCTTGCTATACTCGCATTTGCTTTACTGGCTGCTGCTGTTTCCCAAGCCGGAATCATCCGACAAGAAATCACATATTCAGCGGATGGACAAACCCTTAAAGGATACTTGGCCTACAACGACTCGATAAAAGAGCAAAGGCCCGGAGTGCTTGTTGTCCACGAGTGGTGGGGTAATAACAATTATGCCCATAAACGCGCAGACATGCTCGCTGAGCTTGGTTATGTGGCTTTTGCCGTCGATATGTACGGCGACGGAAAAGTGGTCGACACGCCGGCAGACGCGGGAAAACTATCCGGCGAGGCAATGAAAAATATGAGCGGGATGAAGGCCCGATTTATAGCCGCACTCGATCTGCTGAAAAAAAACAAAGCCGTCGATCCAACGCGTATCGCCGCAATCGGTTATTGCTTTGGCGGCGGTATCGCGCTCAACATGGCTTGCTCCGGAGTCGATTTGCAGGGTGTGGTCAGCTTTCACGGCAGCCTGGCGGCTGTTGCACCTGCAAAGCCGGGAGCGGTGAAAGCAAAGCTTCTCATCTGCAATGGGGCAGCCGATCAGTTTAATCCCGAAGCAGTTGTTAAGAATTTTAAAGCGGAGATGGATTCATCAAAAGTCGATTACAAGTTTGTCAGCTACGCCGATGCAATGCACAGTTTCACCAACCCCGCCTCAACTGAGATTGGAAAAAAATACAATATACCGATAGCCTATAACGAGAAGGCGGATAAGAAATCGTGGACTGATATGGAGGAGTTCTTCGGGATGATATTTAAGAAGTAGGTACGAAAGCAGCTGTGAGATGTGCCGCGGTCGCCCGCATACGCGTCTGATTCCGACTCAGAAGATCCATGATTAGCAGCTCTATAAATCTCTGAGTTGGAATTATCTGACAAAGAGAATGTGTGTTGTTCCCATCCGTTGTACGCCGAACTTCTTAGTGCACGGTGTATGTGAACGTCAGCATGAAATATCTTCCTAAAACATTGTTTTGCGTATCTTCAACATAAGTACCTGTAACGGTCCGGTTCACACTCTTGTTTTGGTTCAGCAGGTCGACAACGGAAAATGTCAGTTCTCCCTGTTGCTTCGAAAAAAGTTTTTTACCGAGACTCATATTCCATAAATACGTGTCCTTGTCGTACCCGCCGGTTAACCCGCTGTACAGTTAGTTGTCTATTTCGTTCCTGAAGACAACGCCATCAAAAAAAATAAAATTATTTTTAATGGTCGCAGTGTGGTAGTAATACTGACTGTTTAAGCTCGGTTCAAATGTATTTCTTGAAATATTGTAATTGCCTTGGTAGGACAATGTGAAATCTACATTCTGGCTCACGTTGCTGCTGAGAACTGCTCCGGCGCTAGGTCCATACGTCTCGACAACGTTCAACTCCTGATTGATAAGCCCCGGAGTACGTGCGAACGTCAATCCGGAAGTCAGGTTCAGGTTGCTCTTCAAAGAACCGACAACCAGACTGTGCGTGAAAAAAGAATTGACATTCCATTGGCCGTTGAGGTTTACAGGATACGAAAGCTGTGTGCCCGGATTCATGAGAACGCCCCCTGCCAGAACGGTATCTCGCCGTGCTGTTATGGTTGCATTGCCGATGTAATCATCGGTGTGTACCACCGACAATAACAGAAACGTGCTCCGTGAATTATCGACATCTGTGACCATGTAGCGTGTGGTCAAAGTCTGAGCGTACGACTGGTTCAAGTTCGGGTTTCCCGTTGAAAGCTGAAGCGTATTGGAATTATTGATGATATCCTGCAGCTGGCTGATGCTCGGCGCAGTCGTCGTCGTGCGATAGAACATACGGAGGTTGGTATGCTCGGCGATATTGTATGTCAACATCGCGTTTGGCAGAACATCGTAATACGATCTCGTTATAGAACTCGAATAAGGAAATTGCTGCTGGCCTCGGAGTTGAGCTACCTGGTATGAGACACCGGCCATTGCGTTCAATCCAGTCAATCTCAACCGATAGGCGATACCGCCGTTCTGCGTGGTGTATTCATTCTCATACGTGTTCGAAAGTGATGTGTCGACAACACTGTATCCGTTCGTATAGGGATCAAAGTTGTATTTTTTGTTGTCTGAATTGTTCTTTGAGTACGATGGGTTGTACGTAAACTGCAAAAGACTGATTGTGCCCAAGGGTTCTGTATATGCTAACCGCGGGGAGATTGTGTAACCATCCGTGAACAGGGGCGTCTGCTGGTTCAGCGTATCTACTGTGGTCAGCATACTCTGATAATACTTGCTGGTCGCCTGCTGAAGGGTTGTCCCCCTTTTTTCATTGTAACTTGTCCCGAGGTCGAGCGAAATCGTTCTTCCGGGGAGATCAAATTTATGCCTCAGAACGATATGATTTGACAGATTATCGCCGTTCGTATTTGCATTATTGTCGTTTAAGGTTTGGTTGATTGAGTCCCGTGTTGAAAGAGTGCTCACACCGTTTAATGCACTCGTAGAATTGTTATTCTGAAAATACAATTTTGGAAGATCGATAATCGAGTTCAGTGTATCGGTTGAATATTCAAGCCTCATGTCTACCCGATGATTGCCATTTTTGCTGTTTGCATCGCTGTTTTCATCATAGAACGTGCTGGAATCAGGCGTTGGAAAATATTGCATGTGCAGCTTCTGGTCGTTAACCGTGTTTGTAAGATTGTAAAAATAACTTCCGTTCACTGTAAGATGCCCCCCCCATGTGTCCGAATAATTCAGCCCGATTGAATTTGTGGTCGCAACGCCATTCTGCTGCCCAACAAGGAAGTTGCTGACATTCCCTCCACCGCCGCCCGGGCCCCCTCCCCCGCCTCCCGCAAAACCGCCGCCCCCTCCACCTCTTCCACCACCGCCACCACCAGCACCAAAACCGAAGCCTCCGCTCTGATTTGTATTCCCTACTACTCCCAGCAAATCCTGAGTGGAAAAGTTTTGCTGGTTGATATTGTTTGAGAGCCCAATGGCGGACACTCTCGTTCCGTCATGGAAATAATTGCCGCTCCCCCCCGCATTGTACCTGTCATCGTCCCCATACCCGCCGTACACTTTTCCAAATTGCGCTTTTCGTTTGTCTTGCCGTGTGATAATGTTAAGCGTCTTCACAGAATTTCCATCATCGAAACCAGTAAACTGAGCTTGATCGCTCATCTGATCGAAAATCTGAATTTTTGCGATGGCGTCTGCGGGAAGATTGCGAAGAGCGACTGTGGGGTCGCTTCCAAAAAATGGTTTCCCGTCAACAAGCACCTGTTGAACAACTTCTCCTTGCGCGGTATACGTGCCGTTAGTGACAATCACTCCCGGCAGTTTACCAACAAGGTCTTCTGCTGTCGCGTCAGGATTTGTTTTGAACGCTCCGGCATTGAACTCCGTCGTATCCGCTTTCTGAATAGAGGGAGGGGGTGATCCTTCGACGTCCACCTCTACCATTTGAATTGGCGTCTGAATCATCAACAAATCCGCTAACTCCATCGTTTGATTATCGACGCGAACGGTCTTGGCATACATGTTAAAACCAACGAACGTCGCTTCGAGGGTGTACGGATGCATTCCGATGCCTGAAAATTTATAGACTCCGTTATCGTCAGTAGAGGTTATGAAAGTTTCTGTCGGATCATCGGAGTTGATAAGCTTCACATGGGCACCCGGGAGGGGCGTTTTCGTTTTGCTCTCTACGACTTTACCTCGAATGCTTGCGGTTTGGGCTGACAATTCTGCCGGAATTAGCAGTAGAATAATGAGGAAGGGGAAAAAAGTAATCTTTGTCATCAATAGAGATGGTTCATAATAGTTACATTATTCGACCCCTGTATTAGAGAAATGGTTTAACTGTTCACCGGCCAGCTCTCATCCATCAACATCTTTACTGAGAAAATGTCGGTCATCTTACTTGAAAAATTTGACAAACTTAATTAACGAGAAGTCCACCATCTCGTGAAAAGGTCCACTACCTTCCTTTAATCATCCTTGATTAAGAACTAAAAAGTTCCTATTCTCTCACAGTTTGTTTCTCATGAAGGATACGGATGGATATCGCTCGGTCATTTTCTTATATGTTTAAAGACAGTTCGTGGTTCTTCAAAGTCTTTCTGGGAGGGATATTTCTGATTCTGAGCGCAGTTGTTGTCGGTCTTCCATTTATTCTCGGGTACGAAATCGAACACATTCGCGGAGTTGCTGAGCAAAAAGAATCTATTCTCCCCGAGTGGAAAAACATGCGGAAGCTTTTTAAGGAAGGTCTCATTGTGCTGTGCGCGGCTCTCGTTTATGCCACTCTTCTTTTGTCGTTCATTGTGGCGGTATACGGGGTGCCTGCTACGATCCTCATGCTCGCTGTACTTATTGTTCTCATTTTTTTTTGGATGCCCCTCGTTCTTATCCAGTTTACAAAACGTTCAACGTTTTTCTCATGCTTCTCAATCATGGAAATTTTGAAACGCTGTTCGCTTCATCCCTACTTGTACGTCATATCGTTAGCGACGGGGTTTTTAACGATTGTCGCATCGTTTTTTTTCGGCTGGATGTCGATGATCGTGGGATGGCCGTTTGTCGTGTTTTGGGGAATCTTAGTGCAGTCTCAGACTCTTGGACAACTTGCCAAACTCTAACCGACGCTCATCACGATGACACGATTTGATAAGAAAGTAAGTTACTTTTTCAGAAATTTTTGGGATGCAACACGGTATTACTCACACGGGCTGATGGTTCGTTTCATCGAGGACGACGTACTCTTCCTGGCTTCCGGGATTGCCTTTAACGTGCTGCTTTGCATCATCCCGCTGTTGCTGCTTGTTTCAGCCCTGCTCGGCGTCGTTTTGAATTCGTCCGACATGGCGATGCAAAACATAGAAAAATTCTTAACGAAAGCGCTCCCCAATCAATCGCAGGCCATCGCGATCAAAAACCTCACGTTTCGAATCATCAACGACCTGGTCGAATTCCGGCAATCGATGGGAGTCTTCGGAGCGATCGTTCTCATCTACACCTCAACATCGCTTTTTAGCTCGGTTCGATCGGCCCTTCACAGAATTTACCACATCACATCAACGACCGGCATTTTTTTAAGTCAGTTGAAGGATCTGATCCTTGTCCTGGCTCTCGGATGGCTGTTCATCTCCATCAACACGCTGAACTGGCTGTATACGCTCATTTCCCGGTACAGCGTGGAAATGTTTGGACCTAATTTTGTCGCTATGCAAACAGCTCTTCCCGACTTTCTTGCGCGACTCACTTCATTTATCCTCACCGTTCTTATGGCGTTCCTTGCGTACCGCTTCATTCCGTTCTACGGCACAACGACGCGTTCATCACTCCTTTCGGCAATTGCGACTACAATCCTCTGGAAAATTGCCGGTTTCTTATTTGCTCTCTATTTGACAACATTCCAGCCTTTTAGAAAAGTTTACGGCGCGTACGCTTTTA
>CAWJKX010000219.1:0-58079 GCA_963843065.1 uncultured Bacteroidota bacterium | reverse complement strand
ATTCCGTCGTGGATCCGGCAAGCCCGGTGGTTTCAGCCACGATTGTCTTCTGGATGGTCTTAATTTTTTTTCCGAGGACAGAACTCAGTATCCCGAGGATCGGAATGGTAGAAAAATAGACGGGAGCGATAAGCCAGTGAACACTGAATGCGTAGATCGTAACAAAGATAACTCCCACCAGGGTTGTGAAAAGAATGTTGATAGCCGCTGCAATAAGCCTCTCGACGTCGCTTCGCACTTTCTGCAGTTTCCCCAGCGTCTCCCCGCTCCGCTGGTCTTCGAAAACAGAGTATGGAAGTTCAAGCGAATGCTTCAATCCGTCAGAATAAATTTGCGCACCGAGTTTCTGAGTGATAACATTGATGTAGTAATCCTGAAAGTTCTTCGCAACTCTCGAAACGAATGCAACCCCCACCGCGAGTGCCAGCAGCAGACCGACCCCTTTGAAGAATTGCTGCGCAGAGTATTCCTTGAACCGCGTCGCGTATTCGTCAATCACATGCCGGAAGATCAACGGGTCGAGAAGAGAAAAAGTCTGGTTGATTGCAGCAAGGAACAGCGCAAATGCAACCAGCTTCCAGGACCGTTTGAGGGACGAAAGAAGAAGTTTCATGATTTAATGCGACTCATTCGGGATATTGGCTCGTCAAAGATATGAAAATTGGGAGTGAAATGCTATTTTAAAGGAGGGAGTATAGATAGTGGGTTTTTCGGGTGCCGCTCCATAAATCCGAGGCATAACGTCAGAGAAAGCACGTCCTTCTCCTCCCCGGCCAGTCCCTAAAAAATCCTTTTGAGAGCGGGAGCCAATCGGACGAATTATTCAGCCATTCCAAAATGGCTCACTAACAAATTCTGTGAACTCATGCAGTGATATTATTTGAGCTCTACTAATTTTTTTGTTTGACTGTATGACCCTGCCTGAAGCCTGTAGAAGTAGACTCCGCTTGGACAGTTGCCCGCGTCGAATGTAATTGAATGTTGGCCCGCATTTTGGCGTCCATTAACCAAAGTTCTTATTTCTCTCCCCAGGAGATCGTAGACCTTCAAGGTCACGGCGGCGGGAGTCGGCAGACTGTAGGCAATGACCGTCGTTGGATTGAATGGGTTTGGGTAATTCTGATACAAGATATATTGTGAAGGCACATGCGGACGATTGTCCTGTACTGATGTAATCACATCGGCGATCGGAATTCGCCATCCTCCCATTTGTGTCCCGGCGAAGAGATATTTCCCGGTCGTTGCCATGGCAGTAACCGATGCCCCGGAGAAAACACTGTCATTTACCTGGATCCATGTCTTGCCTACATCGGAAGTCGCGTAGATCCCTTTGTTATACACAGTCGTCGATGTGGATGCGAGATAAGCAAAGAGAAGACTGTCCGATTTCGCAAAGATGCAGGATGCCAGCCACGTTGTGTCGTTGACCGGGAGCCCGCTGTTTCTCGGAAGCCACGTTGAATCGCCATCGAAGACATAGATGCCGTTCTGTGTCGCAATGATAATGGCTGTATCGACCGCAGCCATCGCATAACCCGAGTTAAAGTATTGAGACGTCGTCTGCCTCCAGGAAACAGAGTCAACAGGCGAGGAATAGACAACCCCGCCCCAGGACATGATGGTGAACAACTTCGAACCAGATGACGCTATTCCAACCGTGCCGTCTGAAGTCCCGTTGAGCGGGCCCAATCCCAATCCGGCCGTATCGGCCTTCCACGAATTGCCGCTGTCAACTGAGCTGTATACGCCGCGGTCGGTTGCTGCAAAAAGAGCGGTGTTGACAAACGTAAAAGCATTTAATTGCGCATAGAGAGGGAGACCTTCGTTGACAGCGCTCCACGAGTTTCCCATATCGGAGGAGCGATAAAAACTTTCGATGCCAAAAGAGCCTGCAAAGATGTACCCTAACCCTTCCCCCAATGAGAGGACTGTGTCGACAAACATCCCGTTTCCCATGACGTTCGTCCACGAAGTCCCGCCGTTTGTCGATCTGAAGAAGGCTGCATTATCGCCCCCGACAAAAACCGTACTGTCCTTCGCGGCCAGGAAGCAATGAATATTTGTACCACGCAGGTCCGGGATATTATTCCATTGTGCATTTGCAGTGGATGAAGAGATGATGAGAATAGAGGTAAGAAGTAATCCGAATAGAGATCGCGATTTCATATTGAGCCTCCCTCGTATATTTTTTCCCTCCGTCCTGATCTCAGTTACTCTGCGATCAATGACGAAGCCAATGATGCTCGACGAGAATGTTTAACGCAGATATTGATTAAAACCCCGGCCTTCTGATACTAAAACCAGATTGGAATCTGTTGTACCAACAAGTACCTAGTCAACCGTTTGACTCAGTGAAAATTCTCATCTGGACAACTTTTTCCAACAATAGTGTACAAAGAACATGAAACAAAAGCAATCCTGACAAAAAAGAGAAGCGTTGCATTCCACCTTTACCGGAGGCTTTAAATTAACTCCGGAAAAGAAGCAACAAAATAGCAGCATTGCCGTATACTATAAAAATCTATTCCCTTCATTCAAATGCACTCATCATCGAGATTTTTTTAGGAAAGGAGTGTTTCCATGAACAGAATTTCCCTCCTGGTTCTACTTGCCGCATTTACCGGCTTTGCCGGACAGAGTTTAGCGCAGGATAACATCCTGGCCGATCTTCAGAACTTCCATAAACGGGATATAAAGGTTGAGGGATTTATTCTGAACGAAACGCAAAGCGTTTCGATAAAAGTCGTTGCTGCAAGCAGGAAGCACCCGCTATGGACTCGGGCGTGGATTCTGAACTCCGAAACACGTGAACGGGTGTGGGACATGCGGCACACCTCCTCAAACGATGAAGACCATTCGACCGCGACGTACACCGACAACGTCGCCCTTCCGAAAGGAACCTACGAAGTCTACTACGCCTCTTTTCCCTATTCATTTTCCAATATCAACGGGCTTTCCGGACTTATTGATTTTCTCGGAGACGAAGTATTTCACTGGGGCGACGACGACAGTTTCTCGGGAGACTACAAAAATCTTTCGGTTATCGTTACCGGGAAAGGAACACGCTTGGACGAAGAGGCCGTAAAAAAGCTGCAGGACGAATACAAGAAGAATTCTTTCTTTTCTATGTCAGGGTTGTGGGACAACCAGTATGAACATCAGGGCTTCATCCTCGACAAACCTACTGACCTTTCCATCTACGCACTCGGTGAATTTCGTTCGGACGGTTCATACGATTACGGATGGATCAAAAACGTAAAAACAAGCGAGATCGTCTGGACGATGAAGGACAAAGACCTTGACTATGCCGGTGGAGATAGAAAAAACAGAATGGTGAAAGAAACGATCTCGCTTCCTGCCGGAAGCTATGCCGCATTTTTTGTAACGGACGATTCTCATTCCGCTCGTGAGTGGAACGCACCGCCGCCGTACGACCCAGAATTCTGGGGGATGACGGTGCGAGTTGCACAGCCCGAAATGATGCACAATGTCCGGCTGTCCGATTACGAAGATGTTCCGGCAAAAAATATCATCGTCGACCTCACGCGCGTGCGAGATAAGGAATATCGCTCAAAAGGATTTACGCTGAAACGAGGCATGGATATCCGAATCCTTGCACTCGGAGAAGGAAAAGATGGGGAGATGTACGACTACGGTTGGATCACGAATGCGAAGACGAACGCAAAAGTGTGGGAGATGAAATACCACAACACGGAACATGCGGGCGGCGCAGAGAAAAACCGGATGGTCGATAAGATTATCCACCTCGACAAGGGAAGTTACATGGCATATTTTGTCTCGGACGGGTCTCATAATTATCACGACTGGAACGCAGCGCCGCCGTATGACCAGGAGCACTGGGGCATTACCGTCCTCGCTTCGGATGACAATTACGCCGCGAGCGATGTCGCGCCGTATGACGACCAGAGCAACAAGTCGATCCTCGCACGCATCGTGAGAGTCGGCGACGATGAACGAAGGCAAAAAAGTTTTATACTTGAAAAGGAGACCGAAGTCCGCATTTATGCCCTCGGTGAGGGACGCGACGGAGAGATGTACAGACTACGGCTGGATTGAGGATGGAAAAACAGGCAAAACATTATGGGAGATGACATATCGAATGACCGACCACGCGGGAGGCGCAGAAAAAAATAGGCGATTCGATGGGACGATAACCCTGCAACCCGGCGAGTACACCGTCCACTACAGAAGCGATGGTTCGCACAGTTTCGAGGGCTGGAATGATGATCCTCCATCGGACCCATTCAATTGGGGAATCACTATCTCTAGCGCAGAACAAAAAATCTCTGGGACTGAACCGTAAATGATCTTTTGGAGAGTGAGGCGCAGCCGGAGGATATTGAAGGAGCTCGCTGTGCCTCACCAATCTTGAGTTCACTCCTACATCCGGACTTCACGAACGGGCGTACAAACGGGCAAGCATGGCTACCGCAAATCGCTCGGAGTATGCGGTTGAGACAAAAGCTCTTCAAAGAGTTTCCACCGGAGCTCGACGTGAGCTGCATCCCCTCCACGGCTCTCGATGTACGTTCGAACCATATCTTGCCCTAAATTATAGTTGATGACATAACTGCGATACCGCTCGATGAAACCGAGACGCTGCGCTGCGCGCTCCGGAGAGAATAAAGCGTATGTCACCAGCCACTCCACTGAGTCTTGCTTGCTCCATTTTCCGTCAAGATAATTACGCGCGGCTTCATTCCCTGCGTAATCGAGCTTCGCTTTCACCGCTTGGATATTGTAATACTCCTCCGCTTTCGATGGGTCGAGCCCGGCAAGAGGGAAAAGAACCTCACGTTCAAAACTGACTCGTTCTTCGCCGGGCAGCGCCACTTCAATTCCAAAGTTGGCACTTCCTTCTGCGATGAGCGATTGCGGGCTGAACAACGGGTAGACTGAAAACTCCATCCAACCCCGTTCGCGAAAGAGATTTTTTTCCATCAACATATTATAGACGTGATGCCCGGGATACCCCTCATGGCAAGCGAGGTCGACGGCCCGGTCGATGAAAATCGGTAAATCAGTGTTAACCTGGATAACGCTGAAACTATCCCCTTTATACCAATTATAGCCGCTCCACGGTTTATTGTTCACGTACTCAACAGTAAAGCTTTCGGTTGATGAAAGGGCGATATGCTGCAACGTCCTTCTTCGTCCCTCTGCGATTGCAGCTTTGAACACCGCGTCGAGTTTTTCCTTTGGGATCACGAACAGTTGTTTGTACTGTTCCAGCCGGTCAGAGACCTTTCCCGTCCCGGGAAGTAATCTGCCAAGTTCATCGAGCAATTCTTTATAGCGACTTTCCGGGAACGTAGGGGCCACGGCATCGTAGGTTTGTTGCGATTCCTCGTCGAACAATAGTTTTTTCCCGGAGAGAAGGATAATTCTGCACCTGACTGCAATAAGCTGTTTCACCATCGAGGCATGGCGAAGTTTTTCGATTGGACTCAGCCTTGTCGTCTCGGTGGTATTCAAGGAATTTAATAAAGACTGAACCTCTTTGTCGAAATCGGCAAACGGAAACTTTTCCTGCTTAACAGCATCTCGGCCGGTTGGTTTCCATTCTTCGGGTCCGTAATACGCATCGACATAATCCGCATCGTACATTCCAATGTTCAGAACTAATTTGACATAGCGTTCAGCAATGGTGTTCATGGTAGGCTCCGGGATTACAATTAAGATTGTTTCTTACCATCATGCGAAAAAGTAATCAACAAAAACTATTTGGATGGATATCGGACACCTTGTTGAGTTACTTTACTAAATATTTCGACATATCGCAATTCTCCGATAAGGCGGCCGACATCACCTTGCGAGAGGCAAATCTAAAACAATTGAACTTCACTGCACGCGCTTAAAAAAGCATCAGCGGGTGTAGGTACTATAAAGTAGCTTCAATGTTGTCGCCACAACGATTGTAATATAGATCGGGCGGATGAGCGAGGTTCCTTTCCTGATCACCATGTGCGAGCCAATCCTTGCGCCGATAATTTCCCCGGCAGCCATTGCCAGCCCCGCGCCGAACCAGACAAATCCCCCGGCAAGGAAAATGATGCACGAAACAATATTGCTCGTGAAATTCATCAGCTTTGTCGCACCCGTGGCTTTTGTGAGATCCATTCCCCGCCAGAACACAAACGCCATTGCCCAAAAAGAACCGACGCCGGGACCAAAGAACCCGTCGTAAAACCCGAGAACCATGCCCGCAACAACAAAAAAGAGAGGAGCGGAAATTCGGGGGCGCTTTTCGACGTCGCCGAATTTCGGACTGAGGAGCGTATAGATGACGATGGCAAGGAGGAGGAATGGAATGATATGGTTCAGGATATCGGAGTTAACTTGCTCCACGCCCCAAGCACCTGCCGCTGCGCCGATGAGAGTGAAAACAATTCCAAGCCTCGCTTCGCGAAGGCCGACGATCCCATGCTTCACATAATAATACGTTGCCGTAAAACTTCCGAAACTTGACTGAAACTTATTGGTGCCCAGCGCGATCTTCGGCGGCATTCCGACCGCAAGGGCAACGGGAAGCGTGATGAGGCCGCCGCCGCCGGCGATCGAATCGATCAAGCCTGCCACAACGCCGGTGCAAAAAAGAAAAGGGTAAATCCAAAACGATCCGAGCATAAGCTGCGTTTGGCGTATGGGACAAAGTTGCAAGAGAGAAGAAGGAGGGCGTGGCAGGGAAAGTTATGTTGTCTCTCGTTTCCCTCTCGACGGTTATTTCAAATAATAGAGCAGAGGATTTGGAGCTAACCGGCACTCTTCTGCAATGCGAAGTCCGTTGACAGCCCCCGTGTCCCGTAAATGGTACAAGCGCGGGACCAATTTATCACGAAGGTTGATCGGCGTAAAGGGATTGATAAAAATACTTGTTCCTCCTTCAAACCCGGCAGGAACGTTGACGCGTAATTTAAGAAGCACATGCCACGGCATTTTGTAGACTGCATCGATAGGAGTGTAATACCATTCTTCATTGCAGGAAATTTGGCTTCCGATCGCCGCATGGCATGCAAGCACAAGATTGCTCATCCCGCGCAATTCTGCATCGCTGTGTTCAAACGGCCGGCTTGCCTGCGACTTCGAGTAAATTTCTACCGTTGGATAGCGGTGGCCGATCCCCACGCTGGCAACCGCAAAATCATTTTCTGCAAACACTAAATTGTACTGCGCGGCGAAATTCACTCCGAGTTCGTTGAAAATGTTCGGGTCGTCGCGGAGCATCTGGATCTGCTGCAGCATGGAATTTCCCCACTCATCCAGCCCGACAATTTGTTTGTGAAGGTGATCGAACGAAGCACCCGCCGGCCGGAGCCAGTTCTGAAATACGCTGATGTACCTGATATACCGGTTGTAGGTCAGCATATCCCGCATGGCTTCGACCGTAAACCGGAAATACTGAAAGTGCTCCTCCTCCGTCATTTCGCCGGAAGAACAAAGCTGAGTGTCGACCGTTGCCCCGTCGGCGTAATGCTTGCGTGCAATGATGAGTTCGTGGCATCCGCCGAAGAACGCATCCATCATATTCTCTTTATTGAACAGGAGCTTCTGCCTGATCTCCTGTTCCGACCGGGAAGACATTTTCAACTTGTAATTCAAAATCGCGTCGATATGTTCGGCCCCCCTGGGGATAGCGATGTATGAATCGCGCCATGCGGCGGCATCCTTCGTCAATCGATAATTGTAATTCTTTTTCCAGTAATCGATCGTGACGATTTCGAAAAGATTCCCGAGACGGCGAAACTCTGCGACGGTATCGTTATACTTGTCCGGCGGGACGCGCGTCAACACCCGATACTGTCCATTTTCTTTGACAAGGCGGTTTTTCTCGGGGGGAACTTCGTAGTAGCGGGTCTCACAGAAGCTGCAATACTTTCCGTCGCCGGAGCGGTCTATCTCTTTTGCCGCGGCGGGTACTTCATTCATTAACGGCTTGTCGCCGCGGCCGGGTACTGCCCACACTTCGGTGCCGGTGAACGGATTGATCTGCTTCACCGTCCCGTCGGGCATGATGTTGTAGAAAAAATTGTAACTGCGTGAAGAATTCATATATCCTGCAGAATCATACAGCCGTTGCGGCTTTCAGCATAGCCTTCATTCGCGCAGGGGAATTCGCTTCAGCATAGAAGCGAACGAGCGGCTCCGTCCCCGAGAAACGGACAAGAATCCATCCCTTGTCGACGTAAAATTTGTACCCGTCGGTTTCATTGATGCGCTGAACGGTAAAGGGGCCGATCTTTTTCGGCCGGTGTGAATAGAACGACACAATTTTTTTCTTCTCAGCCTCCGTAACGCGCCGGTCAATCCTGCCGAAATGGTACTCGCCGTATTCATCGAACAGCTCTTGCACAAGCGCGCTCAATTTCTTCCGGCGCACAGCCATAATCTCCGCAAGCAGCAAGCCGATATAAATTCCGTCGCGTTCCGGCAAATGCCCCATCACGCCAAGTCCGCCGCTCTCTTCGCCGGCGATGATGATTTTTTTCTCCGTCATCAGACGGCAAAGATACTTAAAGCCGACGGGCGTCTCGTTCAAAACAAGTCCGTACTTCTCGCACATCCTGGAGATCAGCTCGCTTACCGACAGCGACTTCGCAACTTCCCCTTTCAGGTGCTTGCGTTCTACCAAATATTTCAGGAGGATCGCAAAGATGCGATGGGAATCGACAAAATTCCCTTTTTCATCTATCGCACCAACGCGGTCTGCGTCTCCGTCTGTCGCAATACCGATATTATATCTGCCGTCTTTGACCTCGAAGCTCAACTCTTCTAAATTTTGTGCAAGGGGTTCGGGGTGTCCTCCTGCGAACGAAGGGTTAAAGGTGTTGCGAATAGTACCGACGTTCGGAATAATCTTTTCCATCACTCCTTGACCTGCGCCGTACATTGCATCGTACAATATCTTAATGTGTGTCGCCTTAATAAGGTCTATCTCGATCTTTTTCTCAATATCGTTGATGTACATCGATGTCAGGTCGACGAATTGAATCCTCTTCTTCGTGACAAGTTCGTTGAACGGTTTTTCTTTTAACGGAAGTTCCTTCGCCTTCAAAATCGGGGCAAGAAGCTTCTCCACTTTTGCAACCATCTCAGGATGGGCCGGTCCGCCGAAATCTCCTTTGATCTTGAACCCGTTGTATTCCGCCGGGTTGTGGCTTGCTGTAATGACCACACCCCCTGCGGCTTTCATTTTCACGATGCCGAGCGACGTCATGGGCGTTGATGAAATTTTATCGGCGAGCTTTACTCGTACGCCGGCACTTGCGATAATTTGCGCCGTCTTATGTGCAAAATCTTTCGACATAAAACGTGAGTCATAACCGATCACCAATCCGTTTTTGATTTTCTTATGAGATTTGAAATAGCGCGCCGTTGCCAGCGCAACCTTTGCCACGTTTGCAAGCGTATAATCATCGGCGATAACGCCGCGCCAACCGTCTGTTCCGAATTTAATTCCAGGAGTCATGCTTTTTCTTCTTCCACAAGTTGAATGGTTTCGTTATTCTCAAAGAGATTGTAAGATGCAGCCGCCTCATGTATCAATGCGGGCTTCACTTTTTTATCGATTAAGTTTTCTATGGAGATAGTTGCATTTTTAAGCTTTTTATAATTGCCCCTCAGACTGTCAAAATACAAAATCTTCCATGTATCGACTTCAAAGCGTTCGGCAAACATGGGTGATTTCAATTTCCTGCTTAGTTGTTCTGATCGCTCTTCCGGTATAACGAGATACTTTGGTACGTTGCCGGTTACATTCGAACCGCGAACAAGACCGCTGGTCATCGTTGTTGTGGATTCTACTTCGAACAATGAAACAATCTTGTCTTTATGCACCCATAGTAGATCAATTTGTTCTGCTGTTTTTAGGTCTACAATATTTTTCACTTTCGTTAGATCGGCTGAAACATAATCCTTCAGAGGCTTCTTCGCTCCGATAATTCCATGAACGGAACTCGCTTGTTCTTTCTTTCCAACCCAAATTTTGAATCCAAGTGCAGCACCCGTTTCAGCAAGCACTGCAATGATTTCATTGTGCTGGTTGATCCGTTGTGTAATCTGAGGCTTTAACAACCAATATCCTCCAGGCACTTGGCGAGCATATTGTTCCAACGCATCTTTGATGCTCATGCTATCTGACGTGAGGGAATTTGGAAATTCGACACTTACAGATTCCCATGCATCCGTGAATGTGATTTTCCCTTTGGATTTTAGGACTCTGAAAACGGTTTGCTCGACTCTTTCTGAAAGCGGGATTTCGGTCAGACGGCTGACAAGCTGTGGATTTTTAAACCACCAAAGCTTGCCTTGAACGCCCCCAATTTTTTCTGTAACAAGCTTAAATTCTTTGTCGAGATGATTCTTCAAAACTTTTATTACATCTAAACCGCTCTGCAAGTTGGAAAAGAATCCATTTCTTGCAAGCACGGGATCAATGTAATTTATCACAATTGTATAGGGAGTCGGTTCTGCACGTTCAGCAAGAAGCTGAACTGTTGTATCCACGACAATTTTCTCAAAACGCTGTTCGCTGATCTCTTCCTGCGTAACAGGTTTCCCAATCGCCGGTTTGTGAAATCGCAAATAAAAATCACCCATCGCAGAACCAAACGGCTGCAACAATGATTTCCCTGAAGTTCGAGCAATTGGTTGATGATGGATTTTTTCAAACTCAAACCCTGCAAATGTGCCTGCGCGAATAGTCGCGTTGCGAACATGAAAAGTGGGATTATGAAAAGTAAGTGTGGTGTAACGGTTGAGTTTCAAAGCTTTATACATGCCGTCAAAGCTTCGTTTCAGCAAAGTATGATAGACTTCAAAATCCTTATGTTGCCTTTCGTTTCGAATAATCTCATCTGCCGAGAGCCGTTCAAGATAATTCTCATCTTTTTTCAGCCAAGCAACCCAAAGATACGAAAGCTCTCCATATTGTATTGATGCGTCATAAGGTGGATCGGTAAAAATATAATCAATTGACCGGGAAGGAAGTTTGTCAAGAACATCTAAACAGGAAGCATTGAGGATACAAATATCGGCTTTACCTTCTAAAACTTGCAAGGGTTTGCTTCCAAACTTTACGTTTTTAAAATATTGATTCGATTCGATTTTTGCTTTCATCAATCCTTGATGACCCATTATGGAGCTGTCGAACTTATTCCAGACATTTTGCTCCATAAATTCAGGAGTAAACCAATAGCTATGTTGAGTCCAGGCGGAGCTGAACGGGGTCTGGTGATTTGTTGGTGCCGGCAGTCCAGCAGGAACCATGGTCGAACAGAGATGCACCATCGACGTAAAAGCGATTTTTAGAAAATCTTGTAGAAGCCTGTCGTCTTCTTTCTCAATAGCTTTGTAGACAATCGCGATCGCATATAAGTTTCTCGTGGTGAACAATTCATCCAAAGATTCGTACTTTTCTTTCTTTATGAACGGGGTACCATCAGGGTAGTAAAATCGATTCTTTGGGTGCCACAACCGGGATTTTGCAAATTCATCATCTATCTCTTTAATTCGTTTGAGATCTTTGACTGTGGGCTTACATCCCTTTTCTCGAACATCTCCACAGGCACACTTGTATCGGACTTCTTTAAGGGTCAGCTTTTTCTTTTCATCCCGTTCCCAAATTGCACACTCCATGATAACTTCGTTGCCGCACTTACGACAATCGGTAAGATATAACTTGCCGATCTTGTCTTTTACAGCAACAACAACTCGTTGAAAAGCCTCCTCAAATTTTACGAGATTGACAGGTTGAATAGTCAAACGCAGAATTTCCGTCGCAACCGGATTCAAGTCAATTGCTATAACTCTGCGACCAAGCTTCAGCGATTCAAGCGCGGTAACACCGCTGCCGGAAAATGGGTCAAGAACGACACCATTTTCCGGGCAATAATTTTGCACAAACTCGCTGACGACATTCCAGGTCTTTCTCCCCCAGAATTTATGCCAGCTGTACATCGGCGTATGTGCCTTTGGCGGTATTTGCCGATTCAGATGATTCATTAAGTATAATCTCTTCCAGCCTTGGCAATAACAGAAACTTTACCGCTTCAAATTGAACGCTCCCAGCCCGGCATACATCCCGTTCGAATCGAGTTCCTCTTCGATGCGCAGCAATTGATTGTATTTTGCGATGCGGTCTGTGCGGCTTGTCGAACCTGTCTTGATCTGGCCGACGTTTGTTGCCACCGCGATATCCGCGATCGTCGCGTCCTCCGTCTCACCCGATCGATGGCTAATCACGGCAGTGTAGTGTGCGCGCTTCGCCATCTCGATGCAATCAAGGGTTTCGGTCAGCGTGCCGATCTGGTTCACCTTGATGAGAATTGAATTCGCAACTCCCATTTCGATTCCCTTGTTGAGGAATTCCACGTTAGTTACGAAATTGTCATCGCCGACAAGCTGAATTTTCTTTCCAAGTTCATCGGTCAACATCTTCCAGCCATCCCAATCGTTTTCTGCCATGCCGTCTTCGATAGAAATGATCGGATACTCTTTCACCCATTTTGCCCAGAGTTTTACCATCTCTTCTCTTGTCGCTTTCTTCTGCGTCGATTTGTAGAAAAGATATTTTCCATTCTCATACATTTCACTCGCCGCCGGGTCGATCGCGATGAAGACATCTTCGCCCGCCTTGTATTTCGCTTTCGTAATCGCTTCCACAATAACTTCGAGTGCTTCCTCGTTCGATTTCAAGCTCGGAGCGAAACCGCCTTCGTCGCCGACTGCAGTATTGTATCCCTTCTTTTTCAGAACGTCCTTCAACGCATGAAAAACCTCTGCTCCCATCCGAAGCGCTTCGGCAAAATTCGGCGCGTTGGCGGGAACAATCATGAATTCCTGAAAATCGACGTTGCTGTCTGCATGCCGTCCGCCGTTGATAATGTTCATCATCGGCGTGGGCAAAATTTTCGCGTTCACGCCGCCGATGTAGCGGTACAGAGGAACCTTCAGCGATTTCGCCGAGGCTTTCGCGGCGGCAAGCGACACGGCAAGGATGGCATTTGCTCCGAGCTTGCTTTTTGTCGGCGTGCCGTCGAGCTCGATCATCATTTTATCGATACCAACCTGGTCTTGCGCGTCGAATCCGGTCACCTCATCCGCAATGGCATTGTTCACGTTCTCGACTGCCTTTAATACGCCCTTGCCGTTGTAGCGCATCTTGTCGCCATCGCGCAGTTCCACCGCTTCGTGTTCGCCCGTCGACGCACCGCTCGGAACAGACGCCCGTCCGATTGTTCCATCTTCAAGCTCCATATCTGCTTCAATTGTAGGATTTCCTCGTGAATCCAGAATTTCCCGTGCCCAAACATCTGTGATAATTGTCGATGACATACATTCTCCATTGTAGAAAGTTGTGGTATCAGATTAAAAGTGAAATGAAACAGCACAAATTAAGTGAAAAATTGGCTGAGAATCAATGCAGCATTTCCAGAATAGCGGTACATTTTAACGCTCCCTTAGTAGATGCCGGATACTTTATCCGGAACATCGCGACAGGCTGAAATATTTGGCAAGGTAAATCAAGAAGGTGTCCGACATCTCCCCGAACGGTAACACTTCCTGCACATCCGGCCTCCATGAATTTCACTTCAAAATTCCATACCTTTCATTATGAATTTTTTAATCGCACCGAACGCGCTAAAAGGGTCGCTCTCGGCAGCCGACGCTGCACGCATAATTTCGAAAGCGATTCAGGAAATTTTGCCCGATGCATGTTGTGTTCTTTGCCCAATTTCAGACGGCGGCAACGGCACGCTCGAATGTCTCGTTCAAGCAACCGGCGGAAAGTTCTATTCGGCTTCCGTGTGCGGACCGCTTGTTTCCATGACTGTGAATGCCCGATGGGGAGTCCTTGGAGATGGAACAACTGCCGTTATCGAAATGGCGGAAGCTGCCGGCTTGCATTTATTGAAACCGTGTCAATACGACGCCGCACATGCGACTACTTTTGGCGTAGGTGAATTGATTCGCAAGGCCATGAATTCCGGCTGCAAAAAAATTATTGTTGGAATGGGGGGCAGCGCGACCAACGATGGGGGCGCAGGCTGCGCAAGAGCGCTGGAAATAAAATTTTTCGATGGAAATAATATGGAATTGCCGGATGGCGGGATTCATCTGTCCCGGCTTCACCATGTTATAATTAAGAATGAAAAATTAAAAATTAAGGGAATAGAATTTGTAGGACTCTCGGACGTTACGAACGTGCTTTGCGGACCGGACGGGGCATCGTTTACATTCGGAGCGCAAAAAGGAGCAACAGCAGAACAAATGCGTGTGCTCGATGAAGCGTTGAAGCATTATGCTTTTATTATAGAGAATGATCTGCATCGAGATGTTTCGCACCTTCCGGGGAGCGGAGCGGCAGGGGGACTCGGCGTTGGACTGCTTGCATTCTGCAATGCCAAAATTCTTTCCGGGATCGATTTTGTGCTCGATACACTTCGTTTCGACGATTTGCTGCAGCAATGCGATTGCGTTGTCGCCGCCGAAGGAACACTGGACTCACAGACCCTGCTCGGTAAAGGGATCGAAGGCGTCGTGCGGCGCGCAAAGAAATTCGACAAACCTGTCCACGCTTTCGCCGGAAAGGTCATCGGTGAAAAAGCCACTCTTCAGGGAAAACTTGGGCTTGCAACACTTCACCAGATATCGCCTGATGATGTGCCGATTGATGAGGCCATAAGAAACGTAAAAGCATTTCTGTCAAAAGGGGTAAGAGATCATTTGTCCACGAAGGTCGCTAAGGACACGAAAAAATAATATTTGTGGTCAATGGATGAAATTACTATCGCTCCTCGTCTTATTTATCGTATCGAACGGCATGCTGGACGCCGGCACGCCGCTTGTCGACAGGATCGGGATTAGCGTTACCGCGGCACCGCGCCAATTTGCTTACACCAACAAGCAAGCAGGAACCTATTACGGAGAGGCAAATGCTCAAAACTCCGGCGGATGGCAGGGCTGGTTCGTCAATGCGCAAAAAATTCTCAACGATTATTCTTTTGAGCTGAACGGCAAAGTTGCAGACAGGACGACCGCGTCAACAACCGTCTTCCCCTATCAGCTTGTGCGGAAATATCCGGATGACACTGAAGAACGTTTCACTTTCCTGGACAGCGTAAATGCTCTAATCGTGGAATACAAATTCAATGGAACAAAAAAGTTAAGCCCCGTGCTGGATCTTCACGTCGCTCCAGGATTTGAGCAAGAGAAAAGCTCGACCCCGGCGTGCTCACTCTGGCACATGAAGACTGCGCCCTTAGGAAGATCCGTCCCCACGTGGATAGAGTTGAGTTCAAAACGTAGTTCCTCGCGAGTTCTCTACATCGTTGCCGCAGCCTCTTCTGCGAACGACGTTCAACGTCTGAGCCTGAACATTGCAAAAAATGCGGACAAGCTGATAGCAGCTCGCAAGGAACGAATGGAGAGGCTGCTCTGGATGTCGTATCTAAAGACCAACGACGAAGAGCTCGACATCGCTCTCATGTGGGCGAAGTTGTCGCTCGACGCTCTTATCATGAATCAATCGCAGTCAGGAATTCCGGTGAAGGGCATTTTTGCCGGATTGCCCTGGTTCAACAATTATTGGGGACGCGATTCGTTCATCTCGCTCCCGGGGGCGACGTTTGTCGCGGGGAACTTCAAGGATGCGCGCGAGATTCTACTTTCGTTCGCACGTTTTCAGGAAAAAGATTCTTCCAGCACAAATTACGGACGTATTCCAAATTTCGTGACGCCGACGTCGATAGCATACAATACCGCGGACGGAACTCCCTGGTTCGTCAAGCAGATGTATGATTACATCAAGGTATCAAACGACACGGCGCTCATTCGCGAGCTTTTCCCCGTCATCAAGCGATCGATCGAAGGTACGATCAGATACCATACCGATTCTCTTGGTTTCCTTACTCACGGCGACGCGGAGTCGTGGATGGACGCCGTTGGGCCGAATGGACCCTGGTCTCCGCGCGGGAACCGTGCCTGCGACATTCAGGCGCTCTGGTACTACCAGCTGTTGATCGGCTCTTTTGAGGCAGAATATCTTAACAGAAATTCTCTCGCAAGAAAGTGGAAGTCTCTGGCAGACGCTGTGGAAAAAAATTTCAACACGTATTTTGTCGACAGAGAAAATAAATTGGTATACGACCATTTGCATGCCGATGGCTCTCCTTCTCACGAACTGCGGCCGAATCAGCTCTTCTGCCTCGATATTATAAATTCGGAAGACATCCGCGAGGCGATGGTGAAGACGGTAACAGCAAACCTCATCTACGAACAAGGCGTCGGCACTCTGTCGCAATCGGATTCGAACTTCCATCCCTTTCACCACAACGAACCATACTATGTGCAGGACGCGGCGTACCACAACGGCATCGTCTGGACCTGGCTGAACGGACATGCCATCTACGCACTGACACGAAACGACGAAGAAGACCTCACGTTCACGATCACGAAGAATATGGTTCATCAGATCCTTCATCGGGGATGCGTAGGGACATTATCGGAGTTGCTCGATGCGCAAACGAGGAGCGGTGAAACAGAGCCGCGCCTCTCCGGCGCTTTTTCTCAAGCGTGGAGCCTGGCGGAATTCATCCGCAGCTTTTATCAGGATTATCTCGGCATCGGCATCGATGCGACTGCCCATACCATTCGCATCAATCCAAAACTTCCGACAGAGCTGCGGCACGTGGAATGCACATTCCGCGCCGGTGATTCGCATATTCATGCACACTACGAGATAATCGGAGACTCGATCCGCGTCGCGTTGAAGGCCGACACCCTCACAAAAGATTATGCTGTGAATTACTTATGGGTCTATCACAGCGGCGATGCTGCTTTCATTAATACAACCCTCACGCCGAACGAAACGCTGACCGTTGCGCATTCTCTCGACACGTATTCCGTTTATCACAACAGCAAGGAAATAGCCTCTTCGCGTAACGGTGCGGTGTGGTATTTGCGGGATTTTTCACCGAAGGCGGAGTTTGCCGATCTTAATCTTGCGCAGGCCATTTTCAACCCGCAGTTGCCGGTGCTTCAGGGTTCGTCGAACCCGATGTTGTCGTTGAACGACGTGCGCAGAACAAATGCGGCGGCGAAAATATTATTCGACAAAGAAGACTCTGCCGGAGACGATCGCGGCAATTCAGGAAACGTACATCTATCCTTCGAACATGAACTTCAAGCCCGGAATTCTGGACATTGTTCATGCAACAGTCGCATACGATTCGTCGAATGCGTACTTCACGCTCGTTTTCCGCGACCTTGTGAACCCCGGATGGCATCCCGAGTACGGATTTCAACTTACGTTTGCCGCAATTGCACTTCATCGGGGGGACGAAGGCTCAACGTCGGTCGGCGCAAATTCTCAATTCACCCTCAACCGTGGGTACCAATTCGATCGATTGATCACCGTCGGCGGCGGCATTCGTATCGCCGATGAAAAAGAGAAAGTGTTATGCGACTATATCCCACGTCCGGGGGATGAAAAAAACCCTATCGGCAGCGTCGCACGAAAATCGATTGAGTTTAGTCTTCCCCTTAAGTATCTTGGAAAACCAACACCGGAGTGGAAAATGACGATACTTATTGGCGCGCAGGACGACCATGGCGGTGCCGGTATCGGTGAATTTCGTGCTGTTGAACGAAATGGGAGCGAGTGGATCGGCGGCGGAAAAATTCATCCATCGGATTCCAATGTTTTCGATGTTCTTATATTGGAATAATATTTTCCTCATCCGTTCAGGAGGCATACCGTGGCATTTATCAATACTCTCGCTATCGCAATCGGCGCGGGTAAGGATGGGCTGCTTCTGATTTTTGATACAAAGTAAAATTCCATACTCACGCGGGCATGCACATTTTCAACTTCATACAATTTCTTCTCTTGCTGCTTGCAGCAGTCGGATTCTTTCTGGTGCTTCGTACTCTTGTAATCAAGCATACATTGAGAGGATTCCGCCTTATCGCAGTCGGCTTTGCCCTCGTCTACCTGAACATTATTCTCGACTCTTTGTACCATAGCGGCATCCTTCCGCAGGAGTGGAACGAAGTACTATTCCCCGGAATAAGGTACGCGACCGGCTATTTCGGTTTAACGCTCGGCATGCTCCTCCTCTTGCTCGGGAATTATCTGCTCGTCCGTTCGCTCGTTCCGCAATTGTCGGAGCGGTATTCCAGTCTTGTAGAAAAAGCATTAGTCGGGGTGTATCTAATACAGGATGGAGTGTTCAAATTCGTGAACGAACGCCATGCAGAAATCTTCGGATACAGCCGAGACGAGTTGTCCGGAAAATCGGTTCTGGAGCTTGTCTCTCCGGAATCGCATGCTGCGGTCATGGAAAATATCCGGAAACGAGTTGACGAAGTTAGTGATGCACTGAATTATACTTTCGTCGGCCGGAAAAAGGATGGAACTAAAATACATGTGGAGGTCTATGGTTCCCGCACCGTCTACAACGGGAAACCGGCTATCCATGGTACACTTCTGGATATTACCGACCGGAGGCGTGCTGAAGAAACATTGCGCGAATCGGAAACGCGATTCCGCACCGTCGTCGAGAGCCTCGGCGAGGGAGTGGTCATCACAAACGTCGATGACACGGTCATTTATATCAACTCGCGCATGGCAGACCTGTGCGGGTATACTGCAAAAGAAATGATCGGCAAACCGGCATACACCCTGCTGCTTCCGCAAGACAAATGGGAAGCCATGAAAGAACGGAACAAAGAGAGGCTCCTTGGCAAACTCGAACGGTACGAAGTCTTCATGACTCGGAAAGATGGAACACAATTCTGGGCGGAGATAAACGCGACGCCGTACCGGGATACTGACGGAAAAATAATCGGAACGCTCGGAGCTGTGACCGACGTCCAGGAACGTAAACGGGCGGAGACATTGCAATCCGCGCTCTATCGCATTGCGGAAAAAACACATTCGACGGTCGACTTGCAGGAGTTCTACTCTTCTGTCCACTCGATTGTCAACACGCTGATGCCGGCTAAGAACTTTTACATTGCCTTGTACGATGCTTCGACCCAGATACTGAGCTTTCCCTATTTTGTCGATGAAGTTGATCTTCAACCTGCTCCGAAAAAGCTGGGGAAGGGTCTGACAGAGTACGTACTGCGAACGGGGCGGCCCCTGCTGGCCTCACCGGATGTATTTGAAGTGTTGTCCCGGGAAGAAGAAGTGGAATCAATAGGAACGCCTTCCATTGATTGGCTTGGCGTGCCGCTCAAATCCGGCGAAACAACATTCGGAGCAATCGTCGTGCAAAGCTACACGGAATCGGTTCGCTATGCTGAACAGGAGCAAGAGATTCTCACCTTCGTCTCGCAGCATATCGCAACTGCAATCCAGCGAAAGGCCGACGGAGAACGCTTCCGGGCGATGTGGGAGCACTCGGCGGACGGCATGAGGCTGACGGATAAAGAGGGAAAGATCGTCATGGTCAATTCTGCGTACAGTAATATGGTGAAGCTGCCGCAGGAGAAACTCGTGGGGGAATTCCTCTCCGTAACACACCAGCACGATGAACGGGAAACTGCTCTCGAAGAATACCGGCAGGAATTTGAATCCGAAACCGTACTGCCGCGCTTCATCGGCGACATTGCGCTGTGGAACGGAGAAGAAATTCCTGTGGAAATTTCAAATTCGTTCATCGTCTTCGGTGCAAATAATAAGATGCTCCTGAGCGTTTTCCGGGATATCAGCGAAAGAAAATTGCTGGAAAACCAGCTTCTTCACGCGCAAAAAATGGAATCGATCGGCGTCCTTGCCGGCGGCATCGCGCACGATTTTAACAATGTCCTTTCAATGATTCTCACATCCGCTGAAATACTGAAAGAGAAAACCCGCAGCGACAAAGGACTGCAGCATTATGCCGACATGGTCGCAACGGCCGCGGAACGAGGCGCGGCGATTGCAAAACAGCTATTACTCTTTGCCCGCTCAGAAAAAGGAAAACTCAAACCGATGTCCGTTGCATCGGTGGTGCTCGAAGTGCAGAAATTGCTCGAACACACGCTGCCGAAATCTATTTCGATAAAGTCTGAAATTGAGACGAGTAACGCTGCGATCATGGGAGACCCAGACCAGCTTCATCAGGCAATTCTCAACCTTGCACTGAATTCACGCGACGCGATTGAAGCAAAATCGGCGAACGGCACAATCATTTTCCGTGTCGGCACGATAACTCACGGAGAGCTGCAGAAAAAATTTCCGCAAATTCAAGAAGGGAAATACGTGGTTCTCAGTGTTTCGGACAATGGCGCAGGAATGAGCGGGGAAACAACATCGCGCATCTTTGAGCCTTTTTTTTCAACGAAAGGAAGGGGCAAAGGAACAGGCTTGGGTCTTTCGATCGTCCATGGCATCGTGCAAAATCATCACGGGCTGATCGATGTTGTGAGCGACCTTGGAGAAGGAACAACCATCGCTTTTTATTTTCCTCTTCTCACCGCCGCACTGAAGGATTTCTCGAAAGGCAAAAAACACGAATCCATTCCTGAAAAGAGCCACGGTGGACGACCCTCGACAATTCTCATCGTGGACGATGAGCAAGGTTTGCGGGAAATGCTTGAAGAGATATTACAAGGCAAAGATTATAGCGTGATGACAGCGTCGAACGGAATCGATGCGGTAAAAATATATCAATCGCAGTACGGGCAGATCGATATGGTGATATCGGACTTAGGGATGCCTCTCATGGGGGGCGACGAAGTGTTCAAGAAGCTCGTCGAAATAAATCCCGAAGTAAAAATGGTCTTTATGACCGGTTATCTAGACGAAAGTTCGAGGAGCGGTATGCTTCGCCATGGAGTTAAAAATATTATCCACAAACCGTTCCGGATCGAAGAAATTCTCGAATGTGTGTCGCACGTTCTCGAAGAGTGACGAAAGTAGGGTCGTCATCGCCGTTTGCGTGAAATAAAAACCCTCCCTGCTCCCCATATTCCTACCGATACACACAGCCCGGGATACATCGGTTCGATGGAGAAAAAATATTCTCCTCCGGAAAGCTGGCCGCATACCAGCCACACCGTGGAGACACTCCATCCAAAGAACATCGAAGCAAAGGCAAACGAGGCAGGAATCTTCAGCCGCTCAAAATAACTTGCCATCAATGGAACTAAGAGCCCCGGAATGATTGCCGTTCCGATGACGTACCAGAGTTTGACTGCTGACGGGATCCATAACGCAAGCGCGACGGCGAACGCAGCCGTAACAACAAGGCCGACCTTCGTCCAGAGCGTGATCGCAGCCATCTTTACTTCCTTTTTTTCATTTACCAAAAGCCTTCCGACAATATCGTTGCCGATCGTCGATGCACCGATAAATGTGAGGCTGCTCAGCGTCGACATAATTGTCGCGAGCATGCCGATGTAGAATAATCCCTTCGCCGCCGACGGCAAGGTAATTTCGGCCAGCATAGGATACGAAAACATCGGCTGCTGAAGATTGGGCATCGCTGCCCGTGCATACAACCCTGCCGTGCTCGTAAAAAAATCGAAAACAAACCAACACAGCGTGGAGAGAATGATCCCCTTCCGAGCGGTCGCCCCGTCCTTCGCCGCATAGCACCGCTGATGGAATGCCGGGTCGACAAGCGTCCAGAGAGCGATGAAGAACCAGACGATGATGAATTGAAGCGAATTACCCCCGTGCCATGTCAGATGCAGCGGCGGCAGGTTGCGCTGAAGAAACTCAAAGCCGCCAAATTTTGCATACGCAAACGGAAGGATGATAGCGAAGCCCGCAAACATCAAAATGAATTCAGCAATGTTCGTGTTCACGTCCGACCTGAATCCCCCGGCGTACAAATAGCACACCGTCAGAAAGGTGCTGATCAGAATACTGGCGGCAAGGCTGATTCCGAAAATCAACTGCACGAGAATTCCAAGCATAAGCACGTACGGAGCCGGCGAGACCAGAACGAACGTGAGGAGCGCGCCGAGAAGCGATGTCTTCATGTCATACGCTTCAAACAGTTTGTCGGGAATTGTGACAAGGTTAGTTGCTCGCGCTTTTTTTGCCAGAACAAATGCGAAGACGAGAGCGAAGAAATAATACGGCACTCCGAAAACCACCCAGTTTGAAATTCCGTATTGATACGAATATTCTCCGACTCCTAAAATTCCTCCGTACCACGTGGAAACGAGTGTTGCAACAAATACCGGCAGGGTAAGCGACCGGCTGGCAAGCAAATATTCGTCCGCCTCCGTTTTTTCTTTGCGGGCGGAACGAAAGCCGATATACACAACCGCAGAGAAGTAGAGAACAATAAGCAGGATATCGACGAACGAAAAAGTTACCATGGACAATGAGCAATCAACAATGAGCAATTAACAATGAACAATCAACAATGAACAATTATCAAATTTTCGTGGAAGATTGACACGCCGACAGTAATTAATAAGGCAATCGTAAATTGCAAATCGAAAATTGAAAATGATTTATTTCGGCTTTACAGTAAATAACAACAGGCTCCCCTTTCTGACGGAAATCTTGACGGGAGACCGAAATCTACTCTGTTGCTTGTTCCTTCCCGGACGCCCAGCTCGAGCGATTCATTATGCAGGGGAAATTCGAGCCCGGCCGTCGTAATTCCATCGCAACGGCCGATGGGAAGCAACGATACAACCGACCCGATGCCGGATTCGAAAGCAATCCTTCGATCAATGATCTGGATATCGCACGACGAATCCGAGAACACCAGGCGAATTCGTTTATGGTATTTTTTTAGAATGCTGAGGTTCGAGAGCGAATGGTCCGGCCTTCCCCCTATCGCACCAATGACAACCGCACTCCGATACCGGTATTTCACGAGATAGTCGAGCGCCTTTTCTAAATCCGTGCTGAACTGGCTTTCAACTTTGATTGTCTGGACGCTGGAATAGAACTTTCTCGTCGCAGGTGCAATCGAATCCAAATCGCCGATGATGACATCCGGCCGGATGCCGAGTTTCCGAGCTTTGTTCGCTCCTCCATCGGCGCAAACAATGAACGGCTTCTTTCTCAGCATCGATGCTATTGCTTCCTTCGGAAGGACCTCACCGTTGCAAATCACTAATGCGCTGCATACCTTCTTTTTCTTGACGCTGGAAATGTCTTCATGAATACAGGCTATAATTGCACGGTAATGCCGACAACAAAATTTCTTTCGGCTGCCGGAAAAAATAAATTGCCGTCTCCCGTCTGCGTATACAATGTGTTCAAGAGATTGCGAATCTCCCCTCGAAGAGTCACGTTGGCGCTTGCAATAGGGGGAAGTTTGTATAACGCTTCGACATTGAATACCGTATACGCATCGTTTTTATCCGCCTCGATTTTGAAATCATCCGTGTAGAACGAACCTACATATTTTGCTGAAACTGAAACTGTCAGTTTATCCGTCTGGTAATTTACAAAGAGATTTCCCATAAGGCTTGGAAATCCTCCGATCGGATTGCCGTCCAGATTTGTAGCAAAGACGGCTCCGGCTGAATCAACGTTCAGGACTGTTTCTTTGATGATTTTATTGGATGAAATTGATGCATTACCGTTCACTGAAAATGAATACGGCAACCGCGCAGAACCATCCACCTCGAAACCGATATGGCGCGTGCGGTCGGCGTTGCCGACAATCGGAATGCCGAAACGGTTTAGCTTTCCGTTCGGGATCAATTCATTCGTGAACTCCATCCAATACACGTTGACAGTACCGGTGAGCCCATCCGATTTGTACCCTGCGCCAAGCTCGAAATCGAGGAGCTGTTCCGGTTTCACCAAAGGTTTAGTGTAATCGTACACAGTATCGTTGTTGATAATTTTTGTCTCGAACTGAGGAACAATCGTAGGGTCATAAGCAGCGTTCTCGGCGTCATACAAATTGCTCAACGGCGGTTCATGGGAAGTGTACGCGGCGGAAACATACGTGTTCCACTCATCGGTAATATTATAATTGACGCCAAATCGAGGATTCAGAAAATAGTACGGGTAACTGAATGAATTATCCAGGAACTTTTCATCCGCAATCCTATACTGGTCGTAAGCAAACTGCACGTTTGCCATCAATGAAATATTTTCTTGAAGCCGGTACACTTCAGTTGTGTACAAAGACGCCATGGCTTTTTCACCATTATATTGATAGAACCGGTAGCTGATGTCGTAGTTTGCCGGCAGGCTATCGGCGCTCACAATTTGGCCCCAATGTGTTCCTTTGTGGTAGCGGAGTTCCGCACCGATGGTCAACTCGCCGTTGCCGTGCGTCCATTCGTAACGCGGGAGCCAGCCCCATTGCGCAAGATCAATGCCGGCGCGGATAAGCGCGGTTGAGATATCCTGTGTCGGATGGAATCCATGTGCCTGGTCGATACGGAATGTCGTTGTATCGCCGTACTCGTTGAAATCGAACCAGCCATGTCCTTCGTAATAGAAGAAGGTATTGCTCAATTTTTGTGTTTCAGAAATTTTCCATTCATTAAGAATCTCATAATGCGGCTGTGTAAATTGTTCATTTTCTTCGGGCTGACGGACCAAGCCTTCGTCGTTGATATTCATCCTTCGCAGTGCGTAATCGTCGTTGTACGATTTCGGCAGGCCGTTGTAGACCAACTGATCCTCCAAAGGGCCTCCGAAGAAATGAATACGTGTCGTCGTATTTGTTCCCAGCAGCATCGCCCCGAAGAAGTACGAATCCAACGTCGCCCCCGAGTGAATCCTGTACCCATCGGAATTTATTTCCCCGAGTTTGCCGTAGAACATGTATTTGTTGTCGACCAAACCCGAGTTGAATGCCGCAGAAAGTTTTTTCATGGTCATCGGCAGCGATTCGCTGCTGTCGCTGTACTGCTGAAAGCCGAACATGCTCTCAAATTTTACGTAGGGCTTCGGCTCAAACGGATTTGTGACGACATTAATCGAGCCGCCGATCGCAGCCGGGCCGTAGAACGAGCTTCCCGCGCCGCGCTGCACCTGAACGTTCGATGCGCTCGCTAGGATGTCTGAAAAGTCGAGCCAGTATACACCTTGATCTTCGGGATCATTTTGAGGAATGCCGTTCACCATAATGGAAAGCCGCGATTGATCGAACCCGCGAAGGGTGACATAATTGTAACCGATACCGTTTCCGCCGTCTGAAAAAGAAATCATTGAAGGAAGCTGCGCAAGCAGGACCGGAACATCCTGCATCGAGTACCGCTGATCGATGAGGCCTTTGCTGAGATTGGTAAATGTCGCCGGTGTTTCCCGTTCCTTCGCCTCGTTCGCCGTAACAAGCACTGGAGCAAGGGTGTACTTCACAGTGTCCTTTTCATCTTGAGAAAAAAGCCGTGGAGACAGCATAAAAAGGAGGACGGTGATGATGACATTCCTTCTCATCGTAAACTTCTCAATTATTCCATCCATCATGAAAGAACTCCCGTTCGAAACTTTAGAAACAAAAAAGCCGTTACTGAAATGGAATGCATCAGCAACGGCTTCATAAAAAAAACTATGTCATCGTGTTTCCTACGCTGGCATTATCCAGATCAGGTAAATCCATCCCGCGCGACAGCGGGATCGTTGTAGGGTATATTCTCAGATTCGCCCACGGCGAAACACCCCTAACGATTTTCACTTCAAAGAACAATTTCTGGTTTTAATATACATTGCCGAGGAAGAAAAGTCAAATATGATCCTAACATTGTCTTTCATACATCATCTTTTTATATTCATCCATGATAAAAGTCGCAGTCGGAATCATTACACTCGGTTCACAGGTTCTCGTTTGCCAGCGAAAGAAAAGTTCCCGGTATCCATTGAAATGGGAATTTCCTGGGGGAAAATTTGAGAACGGCGAATCGGCTGAACAATGCCTCCGCCGAGAACTCCGCGAGGAACTCTCCATCGAAGCCGAGGTTGGAGAAGAATTTTTTCACCAGGAATGGCTTTATCCCGATTCCGGTTCGTTTGAAGTCTTCTATCACGTTGTTCCTTCCTTTTCAGGAACTCTCCGCAATAACGTGTTCGCACAAATCCGCTGGGTTCATAGCGACGAATTAACAGGCGTCGATATGCTGGACGGAAACAAAGATGTTGTGGAAAAATTAAAAAATGGAATTCTATCTCGTTGACCCATTGTAAATTTTAGACTCCCTTTGAATTCTCATCAATTTCATTCGAACATTCTACACTGGTACAAAAATAATGGCCGCGATCTCCCTTGGCGGACAACAAGGAATCCGTATCGGATACTTCTTTCGGAAGTTATGGCCCAGCAGACGCAGGTGATCCGAGTTGCTCAGTTTTACTCGACGTGGCTGAAGGAATTTCCGACTCTTTCACAGTTGGCAAGGGCAACAAAAGCAGATGTTTTGCGCGAGTGGTCGGGGCTCGGCTACAACAGCCGCGCCCTTCGATTGCATGAACTCGCAAAACAGCTTTCGGAAAATTCCGGCGGCAGGCTTCCACGCACAATTGAAGAACTGCGGAATCTGCCCGGTGTCGGAAAGTATACAGCTCATGCCATCGCATGCTTTGCATTCGGTGCCGCCGTTCCGGTCGTTGACGTGAATGTCCGCCGCATCTTCAGCAGAGTCTTCTGGGACGCCCGTTCAGCAGCCGACGTGAAGCCGGAAAAAGAAATCTGGACGCTTGCTGAGAAATTTTTACCCCGGAAAAACGCAGCGGAATGGAACCAAGCTCTGATGGATATTGGGGCGCTTGTCTGTACGGCCAGAAATCCGCGCTGCGGCTCGTGTCCGGTCAATTCGTTGTGCGCGTCGGCTTTCTCAAATGCCTTCGCCATAAAATATTCGTCGAAAAGGAAAATTGAACCATCGTTCAAAGGAATTCCACGACGGATCTACCGCGGGAGAATATTGAAAGCCCTTCACGATAAACCGTTGACGTCGCGGCAGCTCGGCGAACGGATTGTCGACCGCTTTCATCCGCGCGACTTAAACTGGATTATGCGAGTACTGGAAACAATGGAAAGGGAGGCATTGATTGCAATCCGTGGGAGCGGAGAAAAAAAACTTATATGCATCGCGCAATAAATCCTCGTTACAAAAATATTGATATTCTACTGGAAGACCACAAAAAGAAGCGAGATGCAATTCAGCAACGGTTGAATGATTTTCGTACCGTTGCTCGTAAAGACTACTTCTACGAGCTTGTGTATTGTTTTATGACGCCGCAATCGAGTGCAACAAATTCGGCAAAGGCTCAGAACATATTGATGGCCAACAATTTTCAAAATGCCGGGATCGACCCGGAACCGCTGCTCCATCAGAAAGAATACTACATCCGCTTTCATAAAACAAAAGCAAAATTGCTTACTGCCATGAAGCAGCGTTACGATGAGATTCTCCAAAAAATTGTGGACGGAAATTCCGCGTTTGAAAAAAGAGAATGGCTCGCGGAGAACGTCAATGGGATAGGCTATAAAGAGGCGACTCATTTTATACGCAATATCGGGCTGAACGATGGTTTAGCAATCCTCGATCGTCACATTCTTAAGAATTTGAAGAAGCACGGTGCCATCCGGTCGGTCCCAAAAACTTTGACTAAGAAAAAATATCTCTCCATCGAACGGCGATTTCAACAGTTTGCAGAGGACATCGGCATACCGATCGACGAGCTTGACCTGCTTTTCTGGAGCAACGAGACAGGCGAAATTCTAAAATGAGATTTCTGAACAATCCCATACATGCGACTCGCACAAAGACGCAAGGTCGCAAATTGATATTCAAGCAGAATCTTTGCGCCTTTGCGGTTTAGCGAGAAACAATTTTCAGATGTTTCAAAATGGTATTGCTTTGTCCACGCAGGATACGAAACGGAAAAAATCATGCCATCACGAAAGTCATTTCTAGTGATTGGTGCCGGCTTGATGGGAAAAGCCATCGCATTCGACCTCGTCCATTCTTCTCCTCACTACACGATAACACTCGCCGACATCGACAAAGAACGGGCGCAGCAAGCTGCCGACGCTCTCGGCATGCAAAAGGTTCACCCGCGTGGAATTGATGTACACAACCACCAGGAAATCGTGCAGTTAATGTCAGAGCATACAGTCGCTATCAGCGCGGCGACGTTCCATCTCAATTACCTTCTTACCAAAGCCGCTATTGAAGCCGGCTCCCATTTCTGCGATCTCGGACACGATGACGGCATCGTCGAGCAGCAGTTGGCCGAAGCTTCTCTCGCGGCACGAGCGAACGTTACGGCTGTCGTCAATTGCGGCCTTGCTCCCGGACTTGCGGATATTTTGGCGATGCATGCTTTCCGGCAATTTGAGAGTGTCGATTCTTTGCAGCTGCGCGTCGGAGGATTACCACAGCGTCCCCATCCCCCTTTTAACTATCAACTCGTGTTCTCGGCGGAAGGCCTTATCGAAGAGTATTCACTCAAAACGACGATTCTTAGAGAGGGGAAAATTCGAGTGGTTGAACCACTCACCGAAGTGGAAAGCCTCTCGTTTCCCCCTCCATTTGAAAAATTGGAGGCATTTCACACGGGAGGAGGTGCTTCGCGGCTCCCGCAATTGCTTCAAGGAAGAGTGCAATCGCTCGAATACAAGACAATTCGCTATATGGGGCATTGTGAAAAAATTAAACCGCTGTTTGACGTCGGTTTTGCGAATAATGAGCCCCTGGCGCTGGGAAGCAATCTCGTCACAACGCGCGAATTATTTTTGGAATTGCTTAAAAAACGTCTTACATTTAACGAACCGGATGCAGTGCTGCTTCTTGTTACTGCCCGCGGACGAAAAAACGGAACGGATAAGCAGCTTTCATACAAGCTTATCGATCTGTTCGACGAAAAAAATACGATGACCGCAATGATGCGCACGACATCCTTTCCAACTTCCATCATTGCGCAAATGATGCTCGACGGAACAATTTCAGAGAGGGGCGTTTTCACGGCGGAAGAAATTGTTCCCGCAGAACCGTTAATCGCCGAACTGAAAAAAAGAAATGTAAATGTCGAGACACACTACGACTGACAGTCTATGGCACAACAGAATTCGTTTGATATTGTTTCCGAAGTGAACATGCAAGAAGTCGACAACGCACTCAATCAGGCACAGAAAGAAGTCGCACAGCGCTACGACCTGAAAGATTCCAAGTCGACGATCAATTTTGACCAGAAAGAAAAAATCGTCACTGTCAGCTCGCTCAACGAGTTTACGCTTAAGAGCGTCGTTGATGTCCTCCAGAACAAATTCATCAAACGGGGCATCCATCTCAAGTCGCTGGAATACAGTCCTGTAGAGCAGGCTGCCGGCGGGACGGCGCGGCAAAAAATCACGCTGCGGGTCGGAATCGACAAAGAGAATGCGAAGACTCTCGTCAAAATCATCAAAGACTCAAAGGTCAAAGTGCAGGCGCAGATCATGGAAGAGCAGGTACGCGTTTCCGGCAAAGACCGCGACGAGCTTCAGGCCGTCATCGCAAAATTAAAGGCCCTCGACTTTCCACTTCCACTTCAATTCACCAATTACCGGTCATGAACAGAAATACTCTTCGGCATGTGCTGTTTTGTGTTGTGGGATTGTTCCCCGTGCTGAACGGTTCTCTCGTGTTCGCTCAGCAGCAAGACAGTTCGGAAATTTTTGTAATCAAAAATCCCGCCGCGTCGAAATATATCAACGCGGTAACGATAGACAGAGTGCGGTATATTTCACTCCCCGACCTGGTTCACATGTTCGGGTTGAATTATTTTTACAACTCTGCGACAAAGAAGATGGAAATCAAACTCAGCAGCGCTGAGATAAAACTTACTGCCGAGAACGCATTTGTCGTCGTGACAGATTACGCAACGCGAAAGCAAACGCCGCTGCAGCTTCCGGTGCCGACACACAGCATCGGCGATACGTTGTACGCTCCGCTCCTCTACTTTCTTCCGATCTTCAATTCGATTTCCCGGACAGAACTCGCTCTCGACTCGGTGCGGGAGATGAGCCTGTCAGGATTTGATTCAACCGGGAATCTGAGACCTCTTGACATTTCCAGTATTACGATGGAAAGCCGGAAGAACGGCTATCTTATCCGCATCCATTCGAGGGTGAAAATAAATGACGCAGACCGGTTTGTTAGCGATAGCAATTGGTTGTACGTCACACTGCCAAATGTCAGAGCCGATACTGCGGCGCTCAACTCCACCACGTTGAATCCTGTCGTCGAACAAATGCTCGCTGTCCAATCGCCGACTTCCGCGCAGATATCGTTCAAGCTTCGAAAGAAAATATCCACATCGGAAATTGTCCAGGATGAAACAACCAACGATCTGCTTGTTTCCATTCAAACTGCATCGCCGCCATCGAAAAAAGAATTAGCTGCCGAGCGAAAGCGTCAGAATGAGGAAGCGGTGCAAGAAGTGGAACGGCAGGATAACCTTCAAACACAGCTGGATACGCTGCGTAAAAAATGGAAGCTTGATGTCATCGTGCTCGATGCGGGACACGGCGGCAACGATCCCGGAACGCTGGGAACCATCGGTACACGCGAAAAGGATATCACGCTCGGCATCGTGTTGAAGCTCGGCAAATTGATCGAAGAACGCCTTCCCGATGTGAAGGTGGTGTACACGCGCAAAACCGACCGATTTATAGAGCTTTACCGTCGCGGCCAAATCGCAAACGAAAACCAGGGAAAATTATTCATCAGCATTCACTGCAATTCAATGGAGCGCAAACCATCGCCGACAAACGGTTTTGAAATTTATTTGCTGCGACCCGGCAAAACAGAAGACGCCATCAAAATAGCCCAAAAAGAAAACGCGGTCGTGCAATTGGAGAAGGATTATCAGGACCGGTACCAGGACATCACAGAAGAGAATTTTATCATTCTTACGATGGCCCAGAGCGCCTATGTCCGTCAAAGTGAACAATTCGCTTCGTTCCTTGAGCAGGAGATGGACAAGAAACTGTCGTCCGCCAGCCACGGAGTAAAACAGGCGGGCTTTTACGTGCTTGTCGGCGCATCGATGCCAAACGTCCTCATTGAAACTGGCTATCTCTCTAACCGGAAAGATGAGATGTTCCTGCGCAGTCCCAGCGGCCAACAAGTAGTGGCAGAATCGATCCTCGATGCGCTGCAGATTTACAAGACGGAGTACCGAGAAGACATTGAAGGAAGGAAGCTGAAAATAGCCGTTGGATTGCTTTAAGCAATCCGATAGCTCTGCACATTCATCCCCAAAACTTTCCTGTTGCGGCGATCTCTTTCAGCAGCGGACAAATACGGCATCGTTCTTCCCCCAGATCGTTGTGTAACGCGTTGAGCACTGCATACACCAGGTTAAAACCGATCTTCTCTCCCCACTCAATCGGACCCGAAGGATAATTTATCCCTAGCCTCATTGCCGTATCAGTGTCTTTGGGCAACGCAACATCTTGCTTTGCGGCGGACATTGCTTCGTTGATAATTTGACACAGGATTCTCGGCAGTACCATCCCAACTCTATCCTGCACGACTGCAATATCCTTTTTTATAGAGGAGAAAAATTTCCGTACGACATCAACGGCCGATTCATTTGTATAAACTGTCGGCGAGACTTCGACAACAGAATTTCTGATCAGTGTCGGCAGCGCGGCGATGCCAACGAGCCGGTGTCTCATCATTATCCACTGCGATTGTTCAAGTGCGGACACGTTAATTGACGAGCTAAAAATGGCAGTTGTTCCAGGAAGGGCTTTATCCAACGCCGCCAGATTCTTTTTCTTCCGGTCGAGGTTGAGATTGCTGAGTTCAAGAGTGATCGAAATTTTTCCCGCAATCGGTTTCAGGTTATTAATTTTATCGGGAGAAATGATTGCGTAATTGAACGCAGATGCGATCTCCGAATATTCATCAACGAGCGAGTCATCGCCGACGATGAACACAGAAAGACGATTTTTGGGGATCGAAGGCGATTTCAATAGTTGTAGAATCCTTTCCCGCTTTTCTTGCCGAGCTTCCCCGAATCGACCATTTGATGTTGAATCGGATGCGGGCGGTAGCGCGGGTCGTTGAAGAATTGCTCGTAGATAGACTGCGCAACTGCAAAGTCAACGTCGATGCCGATCAAGTCCATCAATTCAAACGGTCCCATCGTGAACCCGCCTTCCCCTTTTACGATGCGGTCGATGTCTTGCACCGACGCGATTCACAACAAAACCGGGCGTGTCTTTCGCGCGGACACACGTTTTTCCGAGCTTCTCGCCGGAATCAATCGCCCGCTGTATTGTTTCTTCGGCTGTTTGTGTTCCTTGTACCACCTCAACAAGCTTCATCGCGTGAACCGGATTGAAAAAATGGAGTCCGACTACCCGCTCTGGCTTTTTTACTCCCGAAGCGATTGCGGTGATGGAAATCGACGATGTATTGGTGGCCAGAATCGTGTCGGTTTGACGTCTCCTTCAAGATGCCTGAAAAGCTCTTTCTTTATCCGAAGATCTTCGAGAACCGCTTCAATGATAATATCATAGTGGCTAAGATCGGAGAGTTTGGTACGGCCGTGAATGCGGGAGAGCGTACTGGTCATTTCCTCCTGTGAAAGCTTTTGCTTTTCGACGCTCCTCTTCATCTCTGAAGCAATGCGGGCGATGCCGTTGAGGATGACCGTATCATTGATATCGTAAAGCGCAACGCTGAACTTATTGAGCGCCGGGACACGAGTAATGCCGTCCCCATGGTGCCGGCGCCTGCAATTCCGAAAGAGTGATGTAATCACTCCTCAAATCATGCTCTTCAAATCATACCACCCCCATCTTGTATTTGAAAGTGCAATTACGTAGTTTCGTGCATTAAGCATCCCCAATTAACATTGCACGGAATATGCTCGACCCAGTTGAACGTCCTGAGTTTTTACTATTCGTCTTTTATTCTGTTTTCTGAATTCCTTTTTATTAATTGCATACCATGCACCAATCGACAAAAGAAGAATTGCTGAACATGCTCAGCGAGGTTCACGACCCGGAAATTCCAGTTGTGAACATTGTCGAGATGGGTATTGTGAAGAATGTAGAATTCAGCGGAGAGGCAGTTCGTGTCGAGATCACCCCAACCTATTCGGGCTGTCCTGCTATGAAAATCATCGAGGATGATATTATTACAGCCTTCAGATCCAACGGATACGAGAACATCTTCGTCAATATGGTCTATTCGCCCCCATGGACGACTAACTGGTTGAGCGACTCCACAAAAGAAAAGCTAAAAGCATACGGGATCGCGCCGCCAGGAAAACTTACAGATGAGGTGATTGTCCTTCTTCCAACAATAGAAGAAACTGTAGCATGTCCGTTTTGTGAATCGAAGGAAACGGAGTTGAGAAGCGATTTTGGCTCAACTGCCTGCAAAGCAATTCACTACTGCAATAGCTGCAACCAACCGTTCGAACATCTTAAAGAGATATAGAATTTCAGGATATGAAAGAAAGCGGGCTGAAGAGTATTTCATTTCAAGCCTGAAATTGTTGCTCGTCGATTTATTTCCCTTTGAACGCGGCTGTGCTCTTTCAAATCCTGCCCGGATCAAAACGCTCTTTCCCCTGCGCCCCAGAAAACGATGCAGTGAACGGTGTCATCATTCTCTGCCAGCTTGAATACAGCGTTCAATTCTTTTTTCATCGCTTCATTCAGGGCGTTGTAGCGTTCCGGGCGATTGAGTGTGATAGTGAGAACGGAATTGGAGGTCGCGCAGAGAAGCGCATTGTAGATTGCCATAAGGTCATTGAATCGATTATGGGTAAGAAGCCGTCCGATTGCTAAAATCATCGGATGTGTTAGTGTTGAATATAGGTGGTTTTTTCCTTAGTATTCTTAAATGAGGCAACGGCGGCTTTGGCGCCCCGTTGCTTTAAGCAATGGGACAAATAATTTTGAGGAGGAGGATGTTATGAAAAATTTTCTTGTTCTTGCCAGGAAAGCATGGATTTCAGGTCTATTGTTTATTTTTGCTTGTTGTCAGGCGCAAGAATTGCCGGCGACTGTACATATGACGCCGGTGAAGGAGGCAAAACTTGTTCCTGTAAAGCTTATCGTGCCGGAAAAATTCAAGGGGATGATCAAAGACGACCTTGTGCTCAATGTCCCCGAAGGATATACAGCAAAAGTATTTTACGCGGGAGGATTAAGCAAGGCGCGCTTTTTCGCTTGGGGTCCCGACAGTGTGTTGTACGTCGCAAACAAAAACAGCGGAGAAATCTTTGCGATGCCGGATCGAGACCACGATGGAGTTGCGGACACAGCGATTGTCGCCGCTTCAGGATTTCATCTCTCGCACGACTTGCAATTCTACCAGGGGGCGATGTACGTAGCCGAAGAGCGGCGGATAATAAAGTGCACTGACGAAAACGGCGACGGCATTTACGAAACAAAGAAAGTCTTTATCGATGAAATCGGAAAAGGGTCCCGCCAGCCCTCAGGCGGGCATGACACACGCACAATCGTTTTTGATCCCGATCGTAAAAAAATGTATCTCTCCATCGGCTCGTCCTGTAATGTCTGCCGCGAAGATTTCCGCGCGATCATCGAAGAATACAATGATGACGGAACAGGCCGCCGCACGTTCGCTACCGGCATCCGCAATGCCGTGGGCATGACGCTGCACAATGGCCGCTTGTGGGCGACGAACAATGGAAGCGACTGGGAAGGAAATGATATTCCTCCAGAGTGGATCGGCGTTATACGCGACGGAGGATTCTATGGCCACCCATTCGCCTATGCAAACGGCATTTATTTTGATTTCAATGCACACGACGAGTACCGCGCACTGCTTCCGCTGACAGAAAAAGACAGCGCACTCGTACGCTCGATGAAACCGCCGGCAGCTCTTGTTCAGGCACATTCGGCGCCGATGGCGATTCAGTTTTCAAATCCTTCTTTCCCGCCGCAATTTCAGAACGGAGCGTTTGTAGTATTCCGCGGTTCCTGGAACCGCACAATTCCGACAGGATACAAACTCGTCTTTTTGAAATTCAAAAACGATGAGGACACAACGGCGGAATATGTCACCGATGTGGTGACGGGTTTTCAGCCGACGGGGTCAGTCTCCCAGAAAACCGTCTGGGGACGCCCTGTTGGAGTGGCGACCGACTTGCGTGGCAATATCTACCTGAGTTCAGACGATATAACACAGTTCATTGCAATTATTTCGCCTCCCCGGTAAAAAGGAGAGTGTTTCTCTCTCCGCTTGCCATCTATTTCGAGAGACTTCCCTTCAACAAAAAAAGCTCCGGTTGTTTTGACCGGAGCTTCTTTTTTATTTCATGATCAGAAATTAGAACGTCTTGCTGTTCGCCGTTTGATCAATGCTATTTCCGGCGAGGTCTGTTACATTGCTGCTTACAAAAACTACATAGCCAACTGGCAACGCTGCGCTCGTTGTCACTCCCAATTGAACGACATAGGCGCCGGCAACGTTTCCAAGATAGTTCGCACTGTTCACGGTGAACACAACACCGCTGGTGTTCCCGAACGAGTAATTCCCGATGGTTTCAGCCGTGGAGATAGTGAGGGGCTCCGTAAAATTCAGAGTGTACGTCCATGAGTTTGTTCCACCCGCCGCGACAACGCTGGAACTGAGCAAAAGTCGCGGTTTCACAACGTCTGTTACCGTAATGATATTGCTCGATGCGCCTTCGACAAGATCCATGCTCACTCCACGAACGAGGTACTGGACCGAAACCGATCTCAACGGATTGGTAGCACCCGAGGGATAAACAAGTGAGCCGGTATTGGCGCTAAACTGAACTCCATCGAAGTTTGCTTGAAGGAGCTGGAACGATCCCCCATCAACGCTCCAGTAAATATTATAGCTGCGTGCAGTGGCGTCGTAATTCCATTCAAGCCCAACGGTGCCGCCGCCGAAATCGAGGTTGGTGAAAAGCCCGGCGATGAGTCTTCGTGCCATTACGGGCGCTGCGGGCACCGGCGATCCACCGTTCGTTGAAAATTGCAAAATCTCGAAATCTCCGGTGATATTTGGATTGTTGACAACTACCAAGTTTGCGTTGTCAGTAAGATTACCGGAATTGAACGCTGCTGTCAGATCCACGGAATATCTCGCCGACCCTACAATCCCTTGAGGTGTAATGATCAACTGCGTGAAACCGGCATTCCACTGCGCTGAAAATGTAATCGCTGTCGCAGATTTCTTTAATCCCAGATAGGTGACCTTGATATCGTCAATGATTGTGTTGCTGCCGGGAGGTAAATCAGTCCGCGTGTATGCTTTTTGTTTGATCGGTTCGGAGAATGTGTAGACCACCTGGAGATTGGCGGGAGAAACATCGGAATTATTCTCCGGAGTAAGACCGATAACAAACGGATTGACGTTAGCGACCGGTGTTATCATAAGCCTTTCCGCGGTAACAGTGGAACGGAGTGAATCGTTGGTAACGTTTGCCGGGAGGGTGAAAGCAGCCAATGTCCCCGCGAGCGAGCCATCGCTGCTTCGCGATTGGAGGCTGATCGTTAATCCATTGTCGACGGCTGAAAAAAGATATCCGCCTGAAGCGGAGGTCGTCGTCTGCCCGATCAAAACATTCGGAAATACGGTAGCATCGTACAGCATCACTGTTGCGTTAGCGACCGGCTGCTGATTTTGGTCGACGACCTGTCCGGCCACTGTTGTATTGAGATAGGAAATCTGAAGAAGAGCGCTTCCTACCATGTCGCTCACGGGGAGTGTGCCCCCTAGCAGGGCGAGTGAATCGCTCGATGCAAGCGAGGTGAAGGTAATAGTGACATTATTATAGTAATAGTTTCTGTATTTCTTACTGGGGTCTGTTTGTGCAGTGTTATACGCCACAAGCGACACAGTGAGCGTGTATGTGCCTGAAAAAACGGCTGTCCCGTTGACAATCTGATATTGTCCGACCGGAACATTAGCAAATGAATACGCTCCAGCCGCATCGGAGGTAGCCGATTGCACGCCGCCGTCGTATCCAACAGAAATAACGGCACCCTGAACCGGCACATTGGTAATTCTATTCACAATTAAACCGGTGATGGTCCCCTTAGGCTGGTACGTCGATAACGATTGCGGTTCAATCGGCGTTGAAGAATTTTGTTTGCACCCGGCCATTACTACTACTATACACGCAATGCAAATTCTGAGGAATACGGATTGTCGAATCATAATACTCTCCCTTCGAAAACATGTAATGGAAAAAATTGAATCAATAAAACCAATTTAAAAAACAATCGGAATTCCGATCTGAATTCCTCCTGTGATTCCTTTCATAGTAAAATCGAGGTCTGCGCGTGTCGGTGAGACTGTCGCAGCATATGTGTACCTTCCTTCTAAAGCAAACGAGACGCCCGAAGCGTTAAAGAATTCTATACCGATCATCCCGTGGAGCTGCGCCAATTGTGCGTTAACCTGGGCGACACCCGGAAGTGCAGCGTAGGTACGCTGGGTATTCAACCAGAGATACCCCAATCCTCCGCCGCCATAAATGGAGAGCATTTGCATCGGTATCCTCAGGATATATGATCCACCGCTGTAATACAATTGCATAAAATTTGTGGAGTTCCCCTTGGCCGCTTTCCAAACGCTTCCGCCGAATTCACCCTGGATGGATTGTCCGATTGTAGGAGTATATCGCAGGCCGGCCATAACAAAATAATAATTTTTGAAATCATTCCCTGCCGGCAACGAATAGTTCTTTTCGATTGACTGATAGATCGCGTTAACGTCTGCGAATTTTTGCCCAAAATAATCTCCGGCGACAAACACCGTTACAGGAGCATCCCCGGGCCTTGGCTGAATGATAGTGGTTTGTTTTTGTTGACCTTGCGCAAACAAGGTTGGGACAAAGAAAAAGAGAACCAAAAGCAGAACTGGCAGTGAAATAAATTTCTTCATAGACGGGTCCCTCCTAAGCATTGGTCGGTCGAGTTTGTATCGTGGTGTAACCTTACAAAAAAAAATCAATACTATCAACAAGATGCTATCCTTCAGGCTTTAGAGTTGATCTGAGTCACACCATTATTTCCTCCGGATTCTTACAGAAACAAGAGGAATCCAGCCGCTGAATCATACTTTTGCGCTAAAAGAGCATCAACATCCGGCGGAAGTTCTTTGTTCTACTACTTCCCTTTCCATTCCGCCTTTCTTTTCTCCACAAATGCTTTCATTCCCTCCTTCTGGTCGTCGCTCGCAAAAAGCATGTAGAAATTTTTCCGTTCGAATTCGAGTCCTCCTTCAATCGTCGTATCGAAGGATTTCAGAACCGCTTCTTTTGCCAATCGAACCGCGACAGGCGGTTTCGAAGCAATCGCTTTAGCAAGATTTTTTGCTTCTTCCATCAGATATTCATTCGGGACCACTTTGACAACAAGCCCCCATTGCCTCGCTTCTTCAGCGCTAATCATCGAACCGGTGAGCACCATTTCCATCGCTTTGTATTTGCCCACCACGCGGGTGAGGCGCTGCGTCCCTCCCGCTCCGGGAATAACGCCGAGGTTGATTTCCGGCTGGCCGAATTTCGCCGATTCGGATGCAATAATGATGTCGCATGTCATCGCAAGCTCGCAGCCGCCGCCGAGTGCAAATCCGCTGACGGCTGCGATGATCGGCTTTTTTATTTTGCGAATGCGGTCCCATCGCGCAAACTGGTCGCGCTGCAACATTTCCATCGCCGACGCATCCGCCATTTCCTTGATGTCAGCCCCTGCGGCAAATGCCTTCTCGCTGCCGGTAATGATGATGCAACGGATGCCGCTCTCCTTGTCCACCTCTTCAAGTGTTGAAACCAATTCCTCCATCAGTTTCATATTGATTGCGTTCAGCACATCGGGCCGGTTGAATTGTATGAGGGCATAGCCCGGTTCCTTTGTCAGAATGATTGTGGTGAGATTCATGCAAGTCTCGTAAGTTATTTTGAGTAGGGGGTGAACGTACCTCTGGACCGGCAGCGCGGGAAAGCAAAAATCCGACCATCACACTGCTCAGCGTGCACGCAATTCGGATGAACGGAAAAGAATGACTACTGCACTTCGTGTCGAAATGGTAATAAAAATTCAATCTTCAAACGATTTAATACTTTCCCGCGACGCTACATCGGCGTACATCAATGTCGCATACTTTGCGGCGAAACCCATAAGATCTTTCCCGGCAGCCCGGCCTGCGGGCGATGCAAGAGCTGCATCGAGGACATCTTTCGTATCGAAATACATTTCACACATTAAATATTCGGGCGTCTCGCCGATCGCCGAGCCCGTAATCTTCGAGAGTTCCAGCTGCCGCAGACCGGGGAGTTTTTTCACCAATGGAATATGAACCTCGGTATAATGCTTGTCAAAGACGGAAACATCGTCCGGTTTCTTGTAGAGGGCAATAAGTTTTACCATGAAGTTCCTCGTTCTCAATTGATATGCGGCAACGGCGTAATATAGGCGAAGCGTGCGGGAAAATCAATCACCATACCGCAGATTGAATTTTCCCCCCATTTTTTCTATACTATGACCACCGTACGCATAATCATTCAGCAATCTTCAATGAGTCCGTCCACGCCGTCTTCATCACACAAATTATCGAGCGAATCACTTCGTCGCATCAAAACGATCGAGAAGATTTTTTTCGATGCAGGGCTGGGTGAACACGCGCCGCGGTTCTTCGGGCCGCTGGAGGCGCAGCTTTCACGTTCCGCCGATGAAACAATGGCATCGACAAACCTTCTCCGCTTTATCGAATCAAGTTTTAATCAAACAACGATCCTGCATGACCTCAGTGAACATCCGGTTCTACTCGAAACGCTGGTGTTAATCTTCGGCGTGTCGCAGTATTTTTCGGACATCCTTATTCGCGATCCCGAGCTGTTCCGATGGCTGACCGCCACAAACATTCTCGATCAATCAAAAACAAAAGAAGAATTTTTTACCACGTCGCGCCAGAGCATCGAGCCGTTCCAATCGCATTCCCGGAAGCTCAATGTGCTGAAGCGGTTTCAGCGGCGCGAAATGCTGCGGATCGGCGTGAGGGACATCCTCCGGCTGGCCGACCTCGAGACGACAACGCGTGAGCTTTCGCATCTTGCCGATGCGATCACCGTATGTGTCGCAGAACTTTCCTGGATTGAATTGAAAAATCAATGCGGCGGCGAACCGGCAACTCCGTGGACAATCATCGGGCTCGGTAAACTCGGCGGAGAAGAGCTAAACTACAGTTCCGATATCGACATCATTGCAGTCTTTGACACAGACGGGGAAATGGAATCGTCGTCATCCTTCACCATGACCCACGGTGAATTCTTTGTCCGCTTCATCGAACACGTCGTGCACAGCCTTTCTCATCCGAGCGAAGAGGGGTATTTCTACAGAGTCGACATGCGCCTCAGGCCGGACGGAAAAGCGGGAACGCTTATTCGTTCGTATGACTCGGCGATCATGTACTACGAATCGCGCGGCGAATTGTGGGAACGCCAAATGCTGATCAAAGCGCGATACGTTGCCGGGGATGAAATATTCGCTCAAAAATTTCTCGCCGCGCTTTCACCGTTTATCTATCCCCGGACCTTTTTCCAAAATCCCATCGAAGAAATTTCCCGGATCAAAGCCCGCATAGAATCGAATTCCGACGGCCGAAATATCAAGCTCCGGGCCGGGGGAATCCGCGACATTGAATTTACCGTCCAGGCGCTGCAGCTGTTGAACGGAGGGAAAAACGGCTCTCTCCGGAACTCGAACACGCTTGCCGCGATCGCTCTCCTTCACTCCGCGCTGCTTCTTACAGCCCGCGAAGCAGCCCGGCTCCGGGAAGCGTACATCTTTTTCAGGATACTCGAGCATCGGCTGCAAATGCTCGAGTACACGCAGACACATTCCCTTCCGGAAACAAAGCGCGACCGTAAAAAGATCGCGGTGCGAATGGCCATGGTGCCGGATCGGTTCGAAGTACTCCTTGCCGAACATCTGCTCAACGTTCGCCGTGTTTTCAACACAGTCTTCACGAAAAAGAGCTTCGAGCGCCATTCCGACATTGAACGATTCCTAACTGAAAAGCCGGGTTCTGAATTTTCACAAGCATTCGCTGGCCGTTACCGTTTAGGGAACAACGAGAAAACCGTCCGCACTCTTCGCAGAATGCTTTACGGAACTAATCTTCTGGGGAAAAAAGAATACCCTGAACGGACAAGAACGCTGTTTAAATCCATTGCCGAGCCGCTGCTGGAAGAAATTAGCGCCTCGATCGCGCCCGACCAGGCACTCGTTCATTGTGAAAAAATCTTTACGTCGTTCCCTTCACCCGACACCATGTATTCCCTGTGTTCTGAAAAAAAGTTCCGCAAAGTGTTGGTGAGCATCTGTGCGCGGAGCGAAATGCTCGCAAAACAGTTCGCACTTTCTCCCGGCCTCGCAGAGACAATTCTTACCGGCATCGACTCAGTGCTGCGAGAAGATCCAGCCATCGTTCCGCCGGAAAAAGATCTACACGAATGGAAAGTTCGCGAGGAATGCAAATCGGCGGTGAGGTACAGCCTCGGTGTCATAGATGAGTCTCAGCTGTTTCGCTCTCTTTCAGAAATTGCCTCATTGACTCTGTCGCTGCTGTACGAAGGAGAGCGGAAAAAATTGAAAATCCCGAATGGAGTGCGGTTTTGTATAGTCGGGCTGGGAAAATTCGGCGGGTATGAGATGAATTTCGGGTCTGATCTGGACGTTGTCTTCTTCTATAAAGCGAATCGGAAACCCGATGCGGAAAAGTGCGAGCAGCTTGCGGCAAATATCATAACGGCATGTTCACATCCGGCATCCGCCGCAAAGTTATATGATGTTGATGCGCGTTTGCGACCCGAAGGAAGAAATGCACCCCTCGCCGTCGCGGAGAAGAAGTATCTTGAGTATCTTCAGCAGCGTGCATCGTTGTGGGAACGTCAATCGCTGACACGAGCGAGGGTGATATCGGGCGATAAAGATTTTTCCGCAGAAATCATGGAATCGATACACACATCAATCTATCAATCTCCTTTGCCGGAAGGCTGGACGGAAAAAATTCTTTCGATGCGACGAAAGACAGAGTCGAGAAGCCGTACATCGTCGTCGGAATTCCTCAACATTAAGCTCGGTGCAGGCGGATTGATGGATCCAGAGTTTGCAGTCCAAGCGCTTCAACTCTCCAGAGGGAAAAAGGCATTTCCATCGACAAATATGTATAACCTGCTGAAGTTGTATTCACACAACGGCCCAGAGTCAGAAAGAATGACGACGGTCGACAACCACTACAGGCTGCTTCGCCGTGTTGAGACCGCGCTCCGGCTCGGGCTTGATACGAAAACGCACCTTCTGCCGGATGACGATGAATCTCTCGAATACCTCGCGCGATTGGTGAACTATCCGTCAGGTACAGAGCTTCTGTTGTCGCTCCGCTCATGTATGAGAGAAACGCGTACTCTGTTTGAATCGATTCTCCGTTCACTCAAATGAAATCATTTCTGGAAAGCAAATATCGGGACCATGTTGTCGCCGCAGCACTTTGGTTGACGGTTTTTCTTGTCTATATCCAGACCATCGCCAGAACGGTAGGATTTATCGACAGCGGGGAACTCGCGACCGTACCGTATGTGCTCGGCATTGCCCATCCAACCGGTTATCCCCTTTGGACCCTCATCACTCACATTTTTTCTCATCTTCCGATCTCAGAAGAAGAAATCGTACGGCTGAATATTTTTTCCTCGCTCGCGACTTCATTCGCCGCAGTACTATTCTTTTATGCGATGCTCCTGCTGTTTCGATCCGGGATAAAGACAAAGGACCCATTCCATTCGATCATACCCGCTGCCTTCTCTGCGCTTGTGCTCGCATTTTCGCAAACATTCTGGGACCAGGCGACATCGATCGAGGTGTACGCTTTTCACCTTTTCTTAATGAGCGCAACCCTGCTAATTTTTCTTCGTGCCATCTTCAGCTTTTTAGAAGAGCAGGTGATCGATCAGCGCAAATGGCTGCTCTTTGCCTATGTTCTCGGATTAAGTTTCACGAACCATCTTACGACAATCCTGCTGGCACCGGGATTCCTTTTTCTCTATTTCTCGGTGTTCAGGCTTTCCAAAGAAGGAATCCGGCAGCTTTTTATCCTCGCCGTTCCTTTCATTGTGGGCCTTTCGGTCTACGTGTATTTTCCAATCAGAACAGTACAGCAGCCGGTTTTGAACTGGGGATATCCCGCGACGCTCGAAAGAATTTTCTGGCATATTTCCGGCAAGCAGTACCGCGTATGGATGTTTTCATCTTCGGCGGTAGCAGCGAAACAATGGAACCATTTTTTGAATGCCGCGCCGTTAGAATTTTACTACGTGCCGCTCCTTTTTTCACTCCTCGGAGCATGGAGGCTGCTCATGCAGGAAAGGCGGATCTTTGCCTTCATTTTCTTGCTGCTGGCTGGGTGCATAGCCTACACGATCAATTATAGCATCAACGACATCGATTCGTATTTTCTCCTTGCATATGTATCGCTGGCAATGTTTGCGGGATTCGGAGCACTTGAAGCAGGGATGATCTTTAAAAAAATGGCTGGAAAGATTGCCTTTGGCACAATTCTTCTTGCGGTAGTCATTGCTGAACTCTCGGCAAACTGGCCCGAGGTGGATGCAAGCAGCAATTATCTTGTGCAAGACTACACTGAAACAATCTTGAACAATCTAAAACCGAACGCGATCATTATTTCGTACCAGTGGGATTATTTTGTTGCGGCCTCGTACTATTTCCAATACATCAAGCACGTCCGGGGCGACGTAACGGTCATCGACAAAGAACTGCTCCGTCGCTCATGGTACTATCTGCAGATGAAAAAAAATCATCCGGCGTTGTATGAAAAATCGAAGACCGAGATTGAATCTTTTCTGGAAGAATTGTACAAATTCGAGCATGAGACGCCGTACGATCCTGCGGTGATCGAGGCAAGATATAACCGCATGATCGACAGTTTCATCGATCATAACATCGACAGCGTGGCGGTGTACGTGACGAGCGAAATTGAATCTCACCTTGCCTCGCACTATCGCCGCGTGCCTGAAGGATTGGCATTCCGGCTTTATAAGGACTCGCTTTATCACCCGATAGATTTTCCCACACTGGCGTACCGCCCTTATCGCAAAAAGGATATGTACACCCGGCAAATTCAGTCGATGTACTCCACGATGTTGATGCAGCGCGCCATGGTCGAAAAATCATTCGGCAAGATCGACCTTGCCCAGCGTTATGCCGGGAAGGCTTATGAGATTCAGACCGGTGCCCTCACAGGCCAGCTGCCGTAGAACATTACCGCGCAACTGCCGTAGTTTCAGAAAGAATACCCGGTTTCGCCGTGTTGACTCAAGTCCAAACCTTCCATTTCTTCAACATCCTTCACACGCACACCCATCGTCGCATCGAGAACTTTTAGAATGATCCACGTAACTGCGAACGAATAAAGGATAGCAGCTCCAACACTCAAAGCCTGCGTACCGAGCAACGAAGCGTTGCCGAAAAATAGGCCGTTGCTCCCTCCTGCGTTGATCGCTTTCGAGGCGAACAATCCAGTAGCGAGAGCTCCAAGAGTTCCTCCAACGCCGTGGACACCCACTGCGTCGAGGGAATCATCGTATCCAAGTCTCGTCTTCATACCGACTGCAAAATAGCAGACCATTCCTGCAAGGAGTCCGATAGCGACGGCAGACATCGGTCCGACGAAACCCGACGCCGGCGTAATGGCGACGAGTCCCGCCACAGCCCCCGATGCAGCACCAAGAACCGTGGGTTTGCCGCGGTGCCACCACTCGACAAAGAGCCACGAAAGTGTCGCGGCGGCCGCGGCAAGATGCGTAGCAACAAAAGCGGAAGTTGCGAGCGCGCCGGAACTGAGGGCGCTACCGGCGTTAAACCCAAACCACCCGAACCAAAGGAGAGACGCACCGAGGAGCGTCAGAGTCAGGTTATGCGGCGGCATCAACTCTCCGCTGTGTCCTCTCCTCTTGCCGATGATAATCGCCGCGACAAGAGCGGAGACTCCCGAGCTGATGTGAACAACTAGCCCTCCTGCGAAATCGAGAGCGCCCAAATTATGAATCCATCCGCCGACTCCCCAAACCCAGTGTGCGATTGGGGCGTACACGAACGTAGACCAAAGGACAATAAACACGAGGTACGTCTTAAACTTAAACCGTTCGGCGAATGCGCCCGTGATTAGTGCGGGAGTTATAACCGCAAACATCATCTGGAAGATCATAAACAATTGATGAGGAATTGTGGCCGCATAGTCGGGGTTCGGTTCCAGCCCGACGCCACGCAATCCCGCCCACTGCAATCCGCCGATAACGTGTCCGATATCCGGCCCGAAAGCAAGGCTGTAACCGAACAGGACCCACTGAACGGAGATAACGCCGAGAGCGACAAAGCTTTGCATAACTGTCCCCAGAACATTCTTTCTCCGCACCATGCCTCCGTAAAAGAGAGCGAGACCGGGCGTCATGAGCATAACGAGTGCGGTGGAGACTAACATCCACGCCGTATCGCCAGCATCAATCTTTTGAACAGGTACCGCGGATTGATTTTGTGCCGGCAAAGCAGCCGGCGTTAAAAAGAGCAGAAAAAATAGAATCAACACAGGAAAACGTCTCATTGCAGCCCTCATCTTGTTCGTTGGAATAGTGCGGTGCATCATTTTCCACTTCCTTAGTCTGAACTCTATATTTGCGTTGAACATTCGGAAGTGTACATCCTTTTGAACCGTCAATTAACAAGTTAGGAAATTTTCCGAACCAAGATAAGTATTTTAGGAATTATTTCAAATAGGCTTAATTAAATTACTTGCTTCAAGCTTGCTTCTTTCGCTTGTCTTTCGGAAAGTGATTCCTTATTTTCAATCCGGGCTAGCGACGCGAATCTCACAAACGTCTATCTCAACATATAATATGTTTTTTGAAATGGATATTCGCTCCTTGTCTGTTTCTTTATCTAGAGTAAAAAATTATATTAGAAGCGGTTGAAATCCTTAAACGGAGAAGTATCACACAGCAATGGCATGGATTTAATGGGAAATGCATTCTATAATGACTTCGATACGCAGTGTTTGACCAAAAAACGGGCTGCAGACTATCGTTCACCGTTCGAGATCGACCGCGACAGGATCATTCATACATCTGCGTTCCGAAGATTACAGGCGAAAACTCAGGTTTTTCTTTCGGGGGAATACGACTTCTACAGAACTCGGCTGACTCATTCGCTGGAAGTCGCGCAAATCGGACGGTCGATCTGCAAGTTCCTCCAGCACGAAAGTCCCCTGCTTTCGGAGGAATTCACTGTTGACTCGAACCTCGTCGAAGCAATCTGTCTCTCCCACGACCTCGGCCATCCTCCGTTCGGGCATTCCGGAGAACGGACGCTTAATGCATTGATGAAACCATACGGCGGCTTCGAGGGCAACGCCCAGACCATGCGCCTGATCACGGAAACCATCTATTCTTCCGGCGGGGAACGGCAAGGGATGAATCCGACGCGCGCATTTCTCGACGGCATACTGAAATACAAGACACCGCACGGCGAATTGGAAAATCCGGAGAACCACTTTATTTACGATGAACAGCGGAGCTATGTGGAATTCGCTTTCGGCGGTGCTTCGCTCCCGAAAGAACTAAGCGCCGGGAAAAAACTCAATTCGTTCCGCAGCATCGAATGTCAGATCATGGACTGGTCGGATGATGCGGCATATTCCCTCAACGACTTGGCAGACGGCATTCATTCCGGCATCATCAACAAAGAGAAGCTTGAACGATGGGCCGGCGAACGGTCGCTATCCGGCGATGAGGACCGTTCGCTCGAAGAAGTTCTTCATGCGATGTCGAACGGACAATTGGAAAAAATCATTGCGGGAAAGATCGGACATTTCATCCAGGCGTGCAGCATCAGCGAATGGAAAAACTTTATGAGCGCGACGACCAACAGATATTCTTTTCGATTGGAAATTGACCAGGCCATTCAGCGGGAGGCCGAATTGTATAAGAACATTTCCATCGATCTGGTCTTCCGTTCGCCGCAACTCCATCAGCTTGAGCACAAGGGTGGGTATATTCTGAAAAAAATATTCAGCGCATTCGAAGAAAACTATCTCGGAAAAGAAAGTTCAAAAGTAAACCTGCTGCCGCGGGACACCGAGCAAAGCGTGCGAGGCACTGCGAACTCCCGCCAGCGCATGCGTTTACTGTGCGACCATATTGCCGGCATGACCGACGGCTTTGCCGTCCGCACCTACAAACGGCTCTTCGATGCTGAATTTGGCTCGCTGGCAGATCTGATTTGACTTTTCAATGCGCCGCTTTCAACCGTAGAAAACATTTCTCACGCTAAGACGCAAAGTCGCTAAGGTTTCAAACCTGTTTTGCGCCTTGGCGACTTTGCGCGAGGTGTTAATCCCAGATTTTTCATACGTCTTACTTCTTCGCGTGTTCGGCGTAATCGTACGGGTAAAATAAATACAATGCGTCCGAACTTTCCGGAGACCACTCCGGCACTTTATGTTTCACCGGCTTGATATGGCGGAGATAAACAACGAGTGCGTGGCGGTCTTCCTCGGTCATGTTGGAAAATCCCGGCCATGGCATGGTCGTCGGTTGGAAAAATCTCCCATCATGGGAAATGCCGCTTCGCAACACCCGCTTTACTTCTTCATCCGTCCGCCGGGCAAGGCCCGTTTCCGGATCAGGAGTCAGGTTGCGTGAGAATGATGTCCCGGATTGCTTGAGTTCAAATTTCGCTCCGCCAGCGAGGAATTCATTCCAGTTCGGCCCCTGGTCTCCCTGCGGCGTGTGGCAATCGCTGCAATCCGAATACGACATGATATATTGTCCTCGCTGGGCAAGAGCTCGTTCAACGGGATCGTCGATTTTCCCAAGCGATGCTGCGACTGCTTCCGCATGAGGATTAGTAAATGCCTCACGCGGAAGCAAATCAAACGGCGGAATGAGATAGAGGAACGCAAGAAATCCTATCACTATCAAACATGCCGCTATAATGCCGACCCATTTCAATATTTTCTTCATGGCCGCACCTCCTTTGCACGGTCAACGTGTACGGCAAAGTTTTTCTCAGTACCCGGAAAAATTTTGTGATACGGGCTTTTGCTGATCTTCTACTTCTTTCATCGGATAGACCGGCGTCGGAATCTCTTCTTTCAGGATTAGCATTCTAAATTTTCCCCACAAATACGAGAAGATGTTCGGCTTATCAGGGTCGGGGATATTATGGTGCACTGGTGGAACGGTCCGCAAGTATGCGACGATGGCATTTTGATCATCTTCTTTCAAAGAAGCGAAAGCCGCCCACGGCATCGGAAAAGGGAGAAACTTCCTTCCGTCTCGTGAGATTCCCTGAGTAAATGCTCTTTTGATTTCCTGGTCGGTCCAGTCCCCCAATCCGGTTTCCTTGTCCGAAGTGAGATTCCGTGTGACGTACTTGCCGAACGGATAGAGGTCAAACGTCAATCCTCCCGATAACTGCGACCCTTCGACAATGCTGAGATCTTCGGTATATCTGGAATGACATCCCGCGCATCCGATGGTCCGAACAAGGTACTTTCCGCGCTGAACCGGATCGGCTTTTTCCTGAGCATCGAGCTTTGTATAAAATTCCTTGACTTCATTTTCATTCATCTTCCACGCGGGCTTGCGGGCGATTGAAACGATATAGTTTGCAAGATTCCACATCTCTTTGTCGCTCGCTGTGCCGGCGTACGACGGCATCGGTGTTCCGTCAACGCCTGTCCTAAACCGGAGATAAATATCGCGTGCAATCGCACCTCCGCGGAATGTCCACGGCTCTGTCAGGTTCACAGCATTGGTTTCAAAATTCCATTCATCCTGAAAATCTTTTGCCACAGCACCCGTCCCTGCGCCGTCGGTTCCGTGACAGTCAGCACACTGTAATTTTGCATAGACTTTTTTCCCTGCCGCAATGCTCGCCGCCGAATACGGGACGGGAGTTCCTACGTGAACGGGACGGGGTTTATCCTTCTGAAAGCGGGGCGAGAATGTTTTCACATAATCGACTACTTTTTTTAATGAATCTCCTTTGATGAACGGCGACCAATCCGGCATTGAGGTCCCGTGTAAGCCGCTTTTTATCGTAGTTGTAAGGTCATCATCCGTCGGAAGGCTTCCGGATTCCGTCGAGCGAAACTTGAACATGCCGGAGGTAAAATTCCGGGGCCGGGGGTTGAGCAGCGCCGAAGCGACGCCATCCCCTTTCCCCGTTGTCCCATGACATTGAGCGCAATGCACATTATAGATGGATTTTCCCACGGCGGACTGGGAACCAGTTTGCTGGTCGGGGGAGGCGCACAGCGCATAAGCGCTCACACCAACCCACAACCACGCTGCAAGAGACTTATACGTGGTTTGGAAAAATGATTCCATTATTCCTCCATGAATTTAAAAAATGAGACTTCTGAATAATTCCAAAAGTATGACTCATGCAAAGACGCAATATGATTTAAAAATAGACTCCTTGCGCCTTGGCGGCTTGGCGAGAGACGATTTTTCAGATGTCTCAAAATATTAATTGATGTTACGCATTCTGAAGAATTCATGAAGGAAGTGCTCCACTCAACAAAAGACACACCCCTAAATCCCCTCTCGTCATCGCGCGAGCAACGCACAGAGGGGACTTGCCCCGCCACTCCCCTCTGTGTGTGAGCGTGTGGCGAAAGCGAGAGGGGTTGGAGGGGTGCCAAAAAGAATTTTTGCGTAACATCAGCTATTAATCCAATTCATTCAACCACCGAATAAATTTCGCGTCTACCTGAATCGACCAGGGGCGTAAACTTAGCATGGTACCACTCGCCGAATTCTTTCATTCCAAGCTCACTCTTCAACGACTGCTCAAAGGCCGTCAGATTTTCAAACGTATTCTCCAGGATGAACATGTAGAACGTACCGGTGCAATCAGTGAGAACACGGCTTTCCGGAAGATTGTACTTCTTGCGAAGCGCTGCGAATTCTTTCCACGCAGCCTTCGCTTCTTTGGCTTTTCCAAACTTCAATTGAAATACCTCGCGGACGACTATCATACCAATCTCCTTGTAGTTTATATGTGTGGAAAATAAATAATCCTCGCTGCAAGCAGCGAGGTATCTGTCATGTCCCCCCCCAAGGGGGGACATCCAGATTCTGGATTCTCGACGAGTCGAGTCGTCGACCGGTTTTCGCCGGAATGATGACGCAAGCGTCGGGGTATTGAAACCGATAGAAAATAAAAGCACGAAAACACTGTTGCTGGAAAAAACAGCAATACCTTGTGCTTAATGAATTTCGCGTTGGAAGTGATTTATACTAGCACGACCGGCTTATAATATGAATTCAAGCCTACATGCATTGAATCTCCCCGGTCTTTTGCCTACATTTGTTCGGTAATGTATATTTTCGTAAAGATTAAGTCAAGAATAATTTCTTGCCATCCCCTTCAATCTCGACAATCCATTACAATGCAACCGCTCATAGATTTTTTCGCAGAAAACCAGCTTCTTCTTTTCTTCACCGTCATCGGGCTCGGCTATCTCGCAGGCCAGATCAAAGTGTTCGGGTTCAGCCTTGGCGTCTCGGCTGTGCTGTTCGTCGGGATAGCTTTTGGTGCGCTTGATAAAAGGCTCGGTCTCCCCGAATACATCTACATCATCGGGCTTGTTCTTTTCGTGTATGCCGTCGGGCTGCAGTCCGGTCCCAGTTTTTTTGCCTCATTCCAAAAACGCGGATTGCACACAAACGGACTTGCTGCACTCCTGCTCGTCGCCGGAGCGTTGATGACGGTTGCCATTTGGAAAGTTCTTGGCATCTCTCCGTCGAGTGCGGCCGGCCTTTTTTGCGGCGCGTTGACGAGCACTCCAGCCCTCGCTGCGACCGTTGAGACTGCAAAATCTCTTTCTATAAACCTTCCACGTGATGTTGCCGACCTCAATGCCAATAGTCCGGTGGTAACGTACGGCCTTGCGTATCCGTTCGGCGTGCTCGGAGTACTTTTATGGTCTTTTGTATTCATAAAGATTTTTAAAATAGACTTCGCAAAGGAGGAGGCCTCACGTTTGAGGGAATCCGGTTCGGATATCATCGTCAGCCGGACGTTTCATGTTACAAATCCTGCAATCAATGGAAAAAGCGCCGAGGAATCCCTGCAGCTTCTCGGCCAACCGGCGTTCACACTCAGTCGGATCAAAAAAGGAACGATCATCGAAATCGTCAGACCGGATACGATACTCTCCACGGGTGATAGAATTGTAGCGGTTGGAACGCAGGATGCACTTGAGCGGGCACGTATATTGTTCGGTAGGGAGGCGGCGGATCATCTTCCTCTCGACAACACCGGAATCGATTTCCGGCGCATCTTCGTTTCCAACACAACTGTAGTCGGCAAACGTATTCACGAGCTTAATCTAGAAAAAGAATTCGGCGCCACGATTACCCGCCTGCGCCGCGGCGATGTCGATTTCGTTCCATCGCCGGACACCATTCTTGAAATGGGGGACAGAATCCGCGTCGTCACTCGTCTCGAAAATCTCGACCGCATCACAAAATATTTCGGCGACTCCATGAAAGCGATATCCGAAACGGATTTTCTTTCTATTTCGTTCGGCATCGTGCTGGGAGTGATGGTCGGAATGATCCCTCTCCCGCTTCCGCACGGAATGGTGTTCAAGCTTGGGTTTGCCGGCGGGCCGCTCGTCGTTGCCCTCATCCTCGGCCGGCTCGAACGCACCGGGCCCATCCTCTGGGCGCTTCCCTTCAACGCCAATCTTGTGCTGAGACAAACCGGGCTTGTGTTCTTCCTCGCGGGAATCGGCACAAAAGCCGGTTTCGGCTTTGGGACGATATTTCAATCGGGGGGATGGGAATTGATCGCGGCGGGTGCTCTCATTACCACATGCGTTGTCGTGTTGACAATCCTTGTCTCCTATAAATATTTGAAACTGCCGATGTCTGCGGTCATAGGAATTGTGGCCGGTATGTCCACGCAGTCTGCATGCCTGGCCTATGCGAACCAACAGACGCAAAACGAGCAGCCTAATATCTGGTACGCCACCGTATATCCAGCCTCGATGATCGCTAAAATCATCCTTGCACAAATCATCGTTTCCGTGCTGTGGATGCTGTAAGCTGCAAATTCTGCATTTTCATTATATCCCGAGTATGGATTATTATCGCAACTTTTCGTTGACTTTTTTCCATTTTTTTGCTATAATAGTAGTCCAATTTGAAAGACCATTATTTTGAGGAAGGATGTATCCGATGTATGCAGTCGTTGAGATCGCCGGGCAGCAGTACAAAGTGAACCCCGAAGAAAAGCTTTACGTGCCGAGGCTGGAAAATGAGGTCGGCAGCAGTGTGAAATTTGAGAAAGTGCTCTTGCTTTCCAACGATAAAGAAGTCAAAGTCGGCGCGCCCGTCGTTTCCGGCGCTTCGGTGAATGCAAAAATACTTGCGCATGTGAAGGACGAGAAGGTTATCGTCTTCAAAAAGAAGAAGCGAAAAGGCTACCGCGTGAAACGCGGCCATCGGCAGCAGTACACCCATATAGAAATTACATCGATAGCGTAAGGGAGATTTGAAGTATGGCTCATAAAAAAGGGGGCGGAAGCTCCCGTAACGGACGAGACAGTAATGCCCAGCGGCTTGGCGTAAAGCGCTTCAGCGGTCAGAAAGTTCTCGCTGGAACAATCTTAGTACGCCAGCGCGGAACAAAGTTTCATCCCGGCGTTAATGTGGCAAAAGGGGGCGATGACACGTTGTTCGCGCTGACTGACGGCGTGGTGAAGTTTCAACGGGTCGGCAAAACGCGGCAGGCCATTTCAATCGTCACGGCATAAACGGAGACAGCTTCTTCGTCCATAAAAAAAATACCTCATGCGTAAGAGTCTCTCTCTTACGCATTTTTTATCTCATGAACCATCGGACTAATTGTCGGAGACTACAGTGAAAATTACAGTGATCGGTGCAGGCAATGTGGGCGCGACTTCCGCGCAGCGCATCGCAGAGAAAGAATTGGCAAATGAAGTTGTTTTGGTCGATGTTGTCGACGGCCTTCCCCAGGGTAAGGGGCTTGATATGTACGAGTCGGCGCCGGTAGAAGGGTTCGATTCGAAAATCATCGGAACGAATACCTACGATGCAACGGCGAACTCCGACATCATTGTTATCACTGCCGGCATTGCACGCAAGCCGGGCATGAGCCGCGATGACCTTCTTAACACCAACGCCGCAATTCTCAAAACGGTCACTGAGCAGGCGGTTGCCAAATCTCCGAAATCAATCTTGATCGTTGTTTCCAACCCGCTCGACGTGATGGTCTACGTGGCTCTCAAGGTCAGCGGTTTCGACCGGCATCGCGTGATCGGGATGGCGGGTGTCCTGGACACTGCTCGCTTCCGGTCATTCATCGCGATGGAGTTGAATGTCTCCGTTGAGGATGTCACCGCTTTCGTCCTCGGAGGGCATGGTGATTCGATGGTGCCGCTTCCGCGCTACACTTCAGTGGCAGGAATTCCCTTGGCCGACTTGCTGCCGCAAGAAAAAATTGAAGCCCTTGTTACCCGTGCGCGCAACGGCGGAATTGAAATTGTCAATTATTTGAAAACGGGGAGCGCTTACTACGCCCCGTCGTCTGCCGCCGTTCAAATGGTGGAAGCAATCGTGAAAGACAAAAAACGGATTCTCCCCTGCGCAGCTTATCTGCAAGGCGAGTATGGATTGCGGGATACTGTTGTCGGCGTGCCGATTAAGCTTGGGAAGAACGGCATTGAGCAGATTATCGAAATCAAGCTGACACAGGAAGAATCGGCAGCATTAAAAAAATCCGCCGACGAGGTGAAATTAAACATGGAAAAGGTGAAACTGTAAAAACGGGAGCTGACCCCACCCTGCCCTCCCCTGTTAGGGGAGGGTTTATTAGAGTATCTCACATTTTCATCGTCATCGTTACTTCATTGCCGTTCGTCGTTAAAACCGACTTTATCCATCAGTTGATGCATCAAAAAAACACCCCTGCCGCTTTCGCGCAATAAGTTATCCTCGTGGATTGGGTTCGGGATGACGCTGGGATTGAACCCTTTTCCCTCGTCTTTAACTTTGATCACCAGAACATTCCCCCGGCGTGTGCATGACACAACGACTTTCTTCGACCGGATTCCGTTTGTTCCCGTGGATGATCGCATTATTCACCGCTTCAGTGACGACGACGAGCAATGAGCCGAACTTCTCGTCATCGATCTTGAATGCCGAGTTCATTTTCAGCAAAAATTCTTCCACGCGATGAATGTTCTTCGGGTCGCTTCCCATTGTGATCCGAAAAGTCTTCTGCGCCGTCCGCCGCCGAGAGTGTGCTGCCACTGCAGTCCTTTTCAAAAATTCGCTTTTGCCGACATCATGATATTCGACACATCGCGTGTCGGCTGGTTTGTCTCTTTTTGAAATTCCTTCCACCCCTGAATTTCGAGCCGCCACCCCGAGCGCAACGTAAGCAAAATCGACGTTGTCGGCCCATAGCTGAAATAATTCCCGTTCGGTACGCGCGTCGTGCCGCTATACAGATAGCTGTTCTGCACAAATGAACGGAACCCCGCGCTGCAGACGAGCCTTTCCTGAATGGTGTACCGAAGCGCCGGAGAAAAAGTTACTTCCTGAAAATACTGTTGAGGCCGCTCCGAAAATTGCTGCCAGTCCAACTGAGCGCGTTCATACAACCGAACATGTAAAAGAAAATCAAGCCCTATGCTTGAAGACATATCATACGACGTCGAATCGAGAAATGCAAATTGCCTGTATGAATAGCTCTCAACCGTAGGCACAAGTGTCTCAAAATCGAACACCGTGTAATTGGCAAGTACCTCGAACGTATTAACCATCCTCATGGCTGGGGAGGGTGTATAGGTCAATTCCGGGGCTAATCGAAATATACGGTTCCAGTTGTTGTTCGCGCTCCGGGCCGCAAGCAGGTAGACCATATGGTTCAGCGTTGCCTCGGCGGTAACGCTGATCTCAAAATAGTCATTCCAACGATGGGATTCCCGGCCGGAGAGACGTAATGTAAAGTTCGTCGTGGTCGTCGGTGTTCGTCGAATCGGGAGTAACATAGTGAAGAATGCTGGCCGAGCTTTCAAAAGAAACGAAGTCGCTTGCAGACACCGGCATAGAAAAAATGCCGCGCAATGATGTTTTGCGTGCATCATTGTCTAACTGCGATTCCTGTTCCGAGGCGCTTTGTTGGATATCCGGGTCCACCCCATCGATTTTCTGCAGAATATGCGTTTCATCCCGGTCGCTGGCATGGATACCGACCGAAACAAAGATGTTATTGATGTCGCGGTAGTTGAGGTCGATTCCCCCCTCGAGCCGTTGTTCCACCACGGTAACGTCGTACGGAATCAATGTCGGCTCCGACAACGCTTTGTAGCGAAATGCGTTGCTGATCGTCCGTGTTTCGACGAGAGTCTGGACAACTGCCGAAAGTTCCTTTCCGACTGCGTAGTGAAGCGTGTTCGATACATTATAGATCTCGTCCACCCTGCTTCGAATGTTGTACTTCACTCCAAACTCCTTTTGCATGACGCTATCGGCAGGTACATAAAAGTCCCAACGATTGTTCGACCATTGGAATCGAAGGCTGTCAAACGACCCTTCGAGAAAATCCTTCCCCAAAAACAATTGCGAGCCGTTGCTGCGGAAATACCGGGGCGACAAATTGCTCACGTTCAACCGCAATGATGCAAGCGTTTCGTACCCGTCGATATCGACCGAATCCAGCTGAGAAGACAACTTGTAATTCCATCCCTGATCTGTTTGATCCTGCTGGCGGTCGACACGAAAACCGACAAGCGGGGAGACGGAGATATACGGCAAAGGCCGTATCGAGACGCCGACAAGGCCGGTTTGAAGCGCGGCATTGCTAACGTCGAGCGATTGGTTGTCCGAAAGGGTAAATGTTGACGCTTCGAGGTCCATGTCCAGCATTGAAGAAACCCTTCGCGACGCATTCAGCCACAGCGTATGCTCATCGCGAAGGGAGTTTTGATTCTGCTCGATAAATGATGAGCTGTAGCGGTCATGAACGTCCATGGAGAAATCGCTGTCGCGTCCGCTGTAATCGGCTTTGAAATTCCACAGGTACGTGTTCAGATTTCGTTCGAAGCTGATGACGGCGTCATTGGAATCCCGCGCAGCAACAGCATTGTATCGCAGTGTGTCGGCCTGAGCATGAGCAATTGCCGGGAGAACGACAAGCAAGAAAATGCCGGCTCCAAAAAACAAATGTGAAATTGTATTCTTCATCCAAACGTTTCACGAGGACAAAAAAATTTTATTACCGGCAGAGTGATATGCGGTGCAGGGAGTTCAATATGCCGGCAGGTTATCGACGCCGGCTTCGATGTCAACAAGATTCGGCGTTGGCTTCATCAGAAAAGGATATCCCGCACGGTATGCCGCGGTTCGTAACCGAGCATTTCGTGTGCCTTACGGTACGACAGCAAGGAGGCTGCGCCGGTGAAATCCTGTGCGAAGTTTTTGACTTCGGGAAAATAATGTTTTCAGCAAACTTCTAGAATCAATGCCCGTCCAATTATCTTTCGCGGAGATAAAGAATACCTCGTGGAGAGAATCCAAGTCTTTTTCCACCGCCAGCCTGTGCGCCTGCGCTGCATCATACACGTGCACAAACGACCAAAGGTTGTTGCACCATTTATGATGTTCCGAAACGAGCGCTTTATACTTTTCCCGTTCACTCCCTTCGGGAACCCAAATCCACGGCTGGCGGAGGCAGACTGTGCGAATGCCGTACCGAGCAGAATACGTCCGGCAAATTTGTTCACCGATCACTTTGCTCAATCCGTACGGGTCTTGCGGCCGCAGCGGATGCATCTCATCAATCGGTATATATTCCGGAGCCATGTACTTCGTCATAAACGCAAAGCCGAGCGTTGACTCGCTCGACGTAAACACAACTTTCTTGACATTGCTCCGCGCCGCCGCCTCAAGCACGTTAAACGTGCCGCTGACATTGGCCGTAAACACCTTGTCTGCCGGATGGTTTAACGGATGGGAAATGCCGGCCATGTGGACGACAACATCGTAGCCTTTAAGCGCTTTCACCATATTCTCAAGGTTCAGGATATTAATATCATGAAACCAGATACCGGCCCTTGGAGGAACGACGTCGAGGACGCCGACAGTATGCTTGTGCCGCAGCAGTTCTTCGACAACATATTTACCGACTAAGCCGCTCCCGCCTGTAACGAGGATTTTCATGGCTTGGCTCCTCAATAAAAACGCAAAAGATAAAAAATAGTTAGATGCAGTTGGAAAAGAACAGCTATAATCCGAACTTTTGCAGACGGACAGGAATCTGAATATTCCTGAATCCTTGCTTTGCCAACCCGCCCGAAAATTTTTCTGCCTGGTCGGGGTCTCCGTGAACAAGGAAGATATTTTTCAATCGATTTCTGTTACAATGGCCGAAATAGGCAAGGAGCTCGTTTCTGTCGGCATGGGCGCTGAAGAAGTTCATCACCACAACATCGCATTTTCGCTCGTGCACTTCGCCGAAGATCGTCACTTCTTTTTCCTGCTCGACAAGCTTTTTCCCCAACGTGTGTTCTGCCTGATAACCGACGATCAGAATGGTGTTCCTCGGATTGCCGATGTTGTTGGCGATGTGATGGCGAATCCTCCCCGCTTCGCACATTCCGGACGAGGCGCACCGATAAATTCAACTATCATAAGATGTCCACCGGGATAAGATCGTTATGCTACGGTACGATACGAAAAGACGGGGCGGTTTTCAAGGACAGAGTCGCATTGAAAATTCGAATTGTCTACTTTTTCTTCAGCTTATCCTCCTGGTATTTCACGGCCGCCTTCACAAAATCCCTAAAAAGAGGATGCGGGCTGAGAAGGCGTGATTTTAGTTCCGGATGGAATTGTCCGGCAACAAACCAGGGATGCGACGGCAATTCGATGATCTCGACAAGCGAATTGTCCGGAGAAAGTCCGCTGAAGACCATACCGCTTTCGCTCAATTTTTTGCGGAACTTATTGTTGACTTCATACCGGTGGCGATGGCGTTCGTAAATCAATTCTTTTTTGTACGCCTGAT
>CAWJKX010000218.1:0-13831 GCA_963843065.1 uncultured Bacteroidota bacterium | reverse complement strand
TTCTATCTAGTGCCGTTCCAAAAATAAATATTGTATTTTGAAGTACATCGTCATCCTTCGACGCAGCCGCGACGGCTCATCCTGAGCAAGCGGAGCGCGTTGAAGGAAGCCGTCGCGTCCCGCCGAGAAGCGGCGGGATCAGGATGAACATCCTTGTGCAAATACAACTTTATTTAATTGAAACAGCACTAGTGTCGTGTATCAGAATTTCCTTGAATAAGTGTGGCCAGCTAAATCCATGATTCCTGACGGATTTCGGACGTCGATGGCTTCAGACATTCTTAACTTATTTGCGATACGGGACACTAGAAGCTATCTCAAAAACCACTTACATGGTCATTCTGAACGGAGCGAAGCGCAGTGAAGAATCTCTCCAACTAAATCACTATAGATGCTTCGCTACGCTCAGCATGACAATGACACCTAAATTCTACGTATAAATAATTTTGAGATAGCTTCTACTCATTTTCTGAACGGAGTTTCATTATGAAACAAATAAACACTTTTCTATTTTTCTTATTCACTTTTTTAGTATGTACCAATGCTCAAACAAAAAATTCAGCAGAACAACTTCCAGGGAAGGGATTAAACCAACACCCATTTCTGTATGTCGGCGAGTGGGATATGCGCCATCCAGAAGCTCAGTCCATGTTCCTTGTTCGTGATGGCAAGCTTGTTTGGAAATATTCGAAACCTATGCGCACGCTTTCCGGGGCCATCCAGGAATTTGATGATGCTACCCTGCTTTCCAACGGCAACATCGTTTTTGCGTGCATGTCCGGTGCAGGAATTATCAGTCCCGACAAAAATCTTGTGTGGGAATTCCATTGTCCTGAGGGGACAGAGACGCATTCATGCCAGCCAATCGGTAAAGACAGCGTCTTGATGGTGCTCAATGGCAATCCGGCGAAAGTGCTGATCATCAATACCGCTGAGAACAAAATTCTGAAAGAGATTGTGATTCCAACGACGACAACCAATACTCATGTTCAGTTTCGTCATGTGCGGATCACTCTAAAAGGGACGATCATGGTTCCTCTCATGGCAGAAAACAAGGTGGTAGAATTCACTTTGGATGGCAAAGAAATTTGGTCCGTTTCTGCTAAGTGGCCTTGGGCGGCAATTCGGCTGCACAACGGCAATACATTAATTTCGGGAGACGGAAACAGCTATACCCGCGAGGTGAATCCCGCAGGAGAAACGGTGTGGGAACTTACGCAGGCCGACGTTCCCTTCAAGCTCTATAATAATCAAACAGCGAACAGGCTCGCCAATGGAAACACGGTGATAAGCAACTGGTGCGCAAGCAATAATAAAACAGAAGAATGGGCGGGTACGGTTCAGGTGTTCGAAGTAACACCCGATAAAAAAGTCGTGTGGGCGCTGTCGTCATGGAGCAATCCCGATTTAGGGCCTAACACGTACATCCAGCTTCTCGACGAGCCCGGAAATCCCGACAACGGCGAATTACAAAGATAAAAAGGCTGTAGAATAAATACTTATAGGAGGTTTTCAAACTTTATGAAACTAACATCTTTTGTTGTTCTTATTTGCTCGGTGCTAAGCTTGACCGCTTCGCTGCCGGCTCAAACCAAGACGGCCGAAGTCTCGAACGCTGAAATTCTACCCGGCAATGGACTGGCACAGCATGACTTTCTTTACGCCGGCGAATCACATAACCGCCGGGTATTTATTGTGAAGAACAGCAAAGTTGTTTGGCTCTATGACGACCCTGCCGGTAAAGGTGAAGTCAGCGATGCCGTGCTCCTTTCCAATGGCAATGTGCTGATAGCTCATCAATTCGCAATCAACCTCATTTCGCCGGAGAAGAAAATATTGTGGAATTATGATGCTCCGAGCGGCTCCGAAATACATACGGCAATGCCGATCGGAAAAGATCATGTTCTCTTCGTTCAGAACGGCGACCCTGCAATGGTAAAGGTAATCAACATTGCGACCGGTGAGATCAAGAAACAATTTCAGGTGCCTGTTGGAAATCCTAAGAATACGCACGGTCATTTTCGGCACGCGAGGATCACTCCCGCCGGAACACTTTTAATTGCTCATATGGATATGAACAAGGTGTGCGAGTATAACGCGGACGGAAAAGAAATCTGGTCGTTTCCAGCCGATAATCCGTGGAGTGCCAGTCCGTTGAAAAACGGCAACGTGCTTATTGTCGACCGTCAGGATGTTCGCGAAGTGAACCACCGTGGAGAAACAGTTTCCCGGTTTTCCCGGAGCGATGCCGGTGAATTTACACTTGGCTCATTACAATTAGCGTGGCGTCTTCCGAACGGCAACACACTGATAAACAACTGGGTAAATGAATGGAATGGCCCGATTGATACATCTCATCCGCCGATCCAAGCGATTGAATTGACGCCCGACAAGAAAATAGTTTGGGTGCTGCAATCGTGGAAAGACCCGGATCTTGGTCCGGCAACAACAATTCAAGTCCTGGATGAACCCGATGCGCCCGAAAATGTGAGCTTTGGAGACATCAAATAAAACTTTTTCAGCTGTAAACTCTTTGATGCTATGAAAAAATAAGAGAATTCAAAACAATGAAAACAAAAATACTTCTTATAAACTTTATCTTATTTATTGTCTCTATCAATAGTACATATTCACAATCAACCATAAAGGAAAAATCGTCGTTTGACCTTGGCTGGAAATTTCACTTAGGCGATTTGAACGCAGCAAAAGATCCGTCATTCAATGATACCTCGTGGCGTTCTGTCAACGTGCCGCATGACTGGAGTATTGAAGCCGATTTTAATAGCCAATACGCCAGTTGCACAGCTTATCTTCCCGGCGGATTCGGTTGGTACCGGAAAACATTTGATATCCCCAAGGATTATCAAGGTAAAACCATAACGATCCAGTTCGATGGAGTGTATTGCAACAGCGAAGTCTGGGTCAACGGCAAATACATTGGCAAGCATCCGTATGGCTACACCAGTTTTTACTATAACCTCACTTCGTATCTGGAGCTTGGAAAAAAGAATGTCATTGCTGTTCGTGTTGACCATATGAAATATGCCGACACGCGGTGGTATAGCGGTTCCGGTATTTATCGGCACGTATGGCTTATTGCAACAAAAAATATTCATGTGGCTCAATGGGGCACACATGTTGTAACTCCCGAAGTTACGCCTTCTGACGCGAAAGTAACCGTACAAACAGCCATCGCTAACGATAACAAAGTCAATAAAACCATAAAACTGTTGTCATCTCTGGTAACCGAGGACGGAAAAGAAGTCGCCGCTACTGAAACTGCGGTCCCGTTGTCCGATAGTCTAACATCGGTCAACCAGAGCATTCATCATCCATCATCCTGTCCTATGGAACACTGAAAATCCTTACCTGTATACAGTGAAAACAAAAATCGTTTTTGGTGCCGATATCATCGATGAATATGAAACACCGTTTGGTGTTCGCACAATCAAGTTCGATCCGGATAAAGGGTTCTTTCTTAACGGAGTAAGCACAAAACTCAAAGGCGTTTGCCTTCATCACGACGGAGGTTCCGTGGGGGCTGCCGTTCCCGAAAAGATCTGGAGGATCAGGCTCGAAAAACTTAAGGCTGCCGGATGCAACGCCATTCGTACAAGTCATAATCCTGTCGCGCCTGAGTTTCTTGATTTGTGCGACCGGATGGGTTTTATGGTGATGGCCGAAGCCTTCGACGAATGGGACTACCCGAAGAATAAATGGATTGACGGCTGGAACCAGACTCAAGCTGGTCATAATGGGTATCCTGATATTTTTGAACAGTGGAGCGAAAAAGATTTGTCCTCTATGGTGTACCGCGATAGAAATCATCCTTCTATTATTATCTGGAGTATTGGGAATGAACTTGATTACAACAACGATCCGTATTCCGATCCAACGAACGCAAACTATAGTCCTGACAAGCCGGATGCATCCCGGATTGTCGATATCGCCCGTACATTTGTCGAGATAGTAAAAAATATCGATACATCGAGACCTGTTACGATGGCAATAGCCATTGTACCAATTTCAAATAAATTAAGAGTGCCCGAAGTGTTGGATATTGCAGGATATAACTATACCGAAAGCGCTTATCAGAATGATCACAAACAATATCCTCACCGAATTATTTACGGCAGCGAAAACTCGCACAATTATTCTGCATGGCTGGCAGTCAAGAATAATGAGTTCATTAGCGGCCAATTTTTATGGACGGGCGTTGACTATATGGGTGAGGCAAGAAAATTCCCTAGTCACGCTTCAACTTCGGGATTACTTGATTTAACCTCGTTTGAAAAACCCATTTATTACTGGCGCCAGGCGATGTGGTCGGAAAAACCGATGCTATATCTTACGGCCCGAAAGATGAAAGCTTCTGACAATCCATCGATCGATCCGATGTCGAATCTGGCAGGGTTTCTAAATTCCTCAGATCAAAATGAGCACTGGAACTATAATGCGGGAGATTCCATTTTGGTTATGGCTTTTACCAATTGTAATGAAGTTGAATTATTTATCGATGGCAAATCCTATGGGAAAAGAAACTCAGATCCGGCAAACTCATGTCTATGGTGGTGTGTACCGTACAAAGCCGGTGATGTAAAAGCCTTAGCCAAAGGACCGGATAACAATACGCTGACGGCTGAACTAAAAAGAGTATACGAACCGGAAAAAATATTTATCAAACCGGATACGAAAACGTTGAAAGCCGACAACCAGGATGTTGCTGTTGTTGAGGTTCAACTGCTTGATAAAAATAACAATCGGGCGCTTTTGGCCAACAACCTCATTAATTTCGAGATAAGCGGAGAAGGCAGGATTATCGGCGTTGACAACGGCGATGCCTCAAGTCTGGAAAATTATAAACTACCAAAACGTCAAGCGCGTCTTGGCCGCTGTATCGTCATCGTACAAACCACCGGCAAGAGAGGTAACATCACGCTGACAGCTAAATCACAGGGATTGCCTGATGCGTCGGTAGAAATAGTAAGCGAGTAATTCTATTTGTTTTCACTAAAGTAACCGTATGAAAAAAACACGCCTCGCCATTGCTCTCTTCTTCCTTCTTGCCGCTGGAAACATAACTCTCAACGCTCAACCCGACACCGCACAGCATCGACATTCATTTGTATGTACCGATTATACCGGCGGAAATGTTTATATTATTTCAGAAAACGGTACAATAGAATGGACCTACCCGGCAACGCGGTGCAATGACATCTGGATGCTTCCGAACGGAAACCTACTTGTTCAATACGGGCAACGGAGTAAAAGAGGTCGCACGAACAAAGGAAGTTGTTTTTTCTTACGAGTCCCAAAGCGAAATCTATGCCTGCCAACGGCTGCCGAACGGTAATACGTTTATCGGCGAATGCAATTCCGGGCGCTTGTTGGAAGTTTCGCCTGATGGAAAAATTGTGAAACAAATAAAACTTCTCCCCGATAGCGTAGACGGCGGACATTCCTTCATGCGCAACGCGCGAAAGCTGCAAAACGGACATTATCTTGTTGCACATTACGGTCTGGATAAAGTATGTGAGTATGATTCCTCCGGTACAAAAATTATGGAAATACCGATTAAAGGAGGTCCGCATTCCGTCATCCGTTTACCGAATGGCCACACGCTTATCGCCTGTTCCGACCATAACGGCGATCCCCGCGTTGTCGAAGTTGACTCGTCCGGCGTCATTACCTGGCAATTATCAAAGAACGAGTTGCCCGGAATTGAGTTGAAGTTTATGACGGGAATGCAATGCCTGCCTAATGGGAATCTGGTTCTCACGAATTGGCTGGGACATAACCAGTTCGGAAAAGCGCCGCATGCTTTCGAAATAACGCGCGACAAAAAAGTAGTATGGATTTATAATGATAATTCTGTTTTAAAAACGATGTCGAGTATTCAGCTCTTAGATGTTCCCGGTAAAATATTCCACTAAGAACACGAAGGTACACGAAGAAAACATATCTAACTAACAAACCCTCTATGAAAAAAAATCTTACCCTTCGTGCTTCTTCGTGTCCTTCGTGGATTCTCCTCTCCGCTTTTAGTCTGACGGTTTTCATCCCCCCGGCAACTCCAGCGCAGACAAAAATCGTTTTCAGCGTACGGTATTACGGTGCCAAAGGGGACGGCAAAACTGTGGACTCTCCGGCGATCAACTCTGCGATCGAAGCCGCCTCCGAGAACGGCGGCGGGACGGTGTACTTTCCTGCGGGTGATTATCTCTCCGGTTCCGTTCATTTGCGAAGCAATATCACGCTCTACCTCGACAACGGCTGCACGATCATTGCCGTCTCCGAAAATCCCGAATTGAACTATGACCAGGCTGAAAAGAGTATCAACGACACGTATCAAGATTACGGACATAGCCATTGGCATAATGGATTGATCTGGGGGGATAGCCTTCACGACGTATCGATCACCGGCCCTGGCAAAATCTACGGAAGAGGCTTGCTGAAAGATTGGATGAAGGATGGGAAAACTGCCGACAAAACGATTAGTCTTTACAAATGCTGTAATGTCCTTTTAAGAGATTTTACCATATATCACGGCGGATGGTTTGCCATCCTTGCTACCGGAGTTGATAATTTCACGCTTGACAATCTTAAACTAGATACCAACAGAGATGGCGTCGATATCGATTGCTGCAAGAACGTCCGCGTTTCCAATTTGGTAGTCAACTCGCCGTACGACGATGGGATTTGCCTGAAAAGTACTTTCGCGCTGGGATATGCACGAGCCACGGAAAATGTTACAATCACAAATTGCCAGCTTAGCGGTTATGATGAAGGATCGCTGCTGGACGGAACCTATAAACGCTCCAATAATCCTGAATACGGATACCATCCGACCGGACGCATAAAATTCGGAACGGAATCCAACGGCGGGTTCAAAAATATCACCATCTCTAATTGCGTGTTTGATTACTGCAGAGGATTGGCCCTGGAAACGGTCGACGGCGGACTTCTGGAAGATGTCGCCATCACCAATATTACGATGCGGGATATCGTCAACGATCCGATTTTCCTTAGACTTGGAGCAAGGATGCGCGGTCCGAAAGGAGCGCCCGTCGGCAACCTTAGAAGAGTTACAATAAGCAACATTATCGTCTATAACGCGGACCAATCGTACACGTGCACTATAGCCGGATTGCCGGGACATCCTATTGAAGATATTCATTTGAACAATATCCGAATCTTCTATAAAGGCGGCGGTACCAAAGAACAAGCGGAAAGAGAAATACCAGAGAATGAAAATAAATACCCCGAACCAGGTATGTTCGGCGTGGCGTTTGCGTATGGTCTGTTTGTTCGACACGCAAAAGATATTACGCTCAATGACGTTGAGTTCAATATTTTGGAGCCCGATTATCGACCAGGCTTATCGTTTGATGATGTCAGCGGCATCAATCTGCGAAATGTAACGATTCAACGAACGGACAGCTCAAATGCTGTTGTTCTAACGAATGTTACTGAATGTACTATACTCCAAAGCCGGGGTATTGAAGATCAGAAGATTGAATTTGTAAAAGAAAAACGCTTTTAAAGAACGTTCTAGTGCCGCTTCCCAAAATGAATATTGTATTTTGTAATCTACCGTCATCCTTCGACGCAGCCGCGACGGCTCATCCTGAGCAAGCGGAGTGCGTCGAAGGAGTCCGTCGCGTCCCGCCGCTTTGCGGCGGGAGAAGAATCTAGAGAGTTCAACATGGAGGCTGAAAAGAAAATGCTCTGCTATCCAAATAATCGAGGGTGCCAACAATGAAATCGAAAACTCTACACGCGATGATTTCCTTATCATTTTTGATTGTCACTTCAATGGCGGGACAAACTCAGGAGCAGTCCTCTCCAAGAGAAAAACTCTTAATGGATTTCGGCTGGCGTTTTGCCCTCGGACATGCCTACGATACAAAAAAGGATTTTGACAACGGCAGCGGTTACTTCTCCTATTTTACAAAGACTGGGTACGGCGACGGAGCCGCAGCAAAAGATTTTGACGACCGCGGCTGGCGAGTTCTTGACGTGCCGCACGATTGGTGCGTTGAACTTCCTTTTGACAGCCTTGGCAGTTACAGCCACGGGTACAAAGCGATGGGGCGCAATTTTCCTCAAAACAGTGTAGGCTGGTACCGGAAGAAATTTTCAATACCGGAATCCGACCTCGGTAAACGCATCTTTGTCAAATTTGACGGAGTGTTTCGCAATTCGATCGTTTGGGTCAACGGTTTTTATCTCGGCACTGAACACAGCGGTTACGTCGGCTTCAACTACGATATTTCCGATTATCTCAACTACGGCGGCGATAATGTTATTGCCGTGCGCGTGGACGCGACCATGGAAGAAGGCTGGTTCTATGAAGGAGCCGGCATCTACAGACATGTCTGGCTCACAAAAGTATCGCCTTTGCACATCACGATGGATGGCACTTTTGTGACGACTGATTTGATAAAAAACTCCGCAGTTATTACAACGCGGACCGACGTAAAAAATGAATCACTGAAAAATTCGACCTTCAATATCGAAGAATCTATTGTTGATTCGTCGGGCAAAACAATTGCTTCCGGTTCCACGAAAAATTTCTCTCTCAAAGCGGGCGATCAGGAAGAATACGTCAGCCGGTTCAAAGTTGCTAATCCAAAATTATGGTCCGTCGAGACACCATTCTTGCACAAATTGAAAACGGTACTTCGTTCCGGCGGGAAGATCGTCGATACCTACGAAACAACTTTTGGCATCCGCACTGTTCGCTTTGATCCTAACGAAGGTTTCTTCCTAAACGGAAAACATCTAAAAATAAAAGGCACGGCCGATCATCAAGATCACGCCGGAGTTGGTATTGCGATTCCCGATGCGTTGCAGGAATTTCGTGTTAAGCGATTAAAGGAGATGGGAAGCAACGCCATCCGGACTGCACACAACCCGCCGTCGCCCGAATTATTGGATGCATGCGACCGCCTGGGTATGCTTGTGCTGGACGAGAACCGGTTGATGGGAATTAACCAGGAACATTTTGACTGCCTGGAACGATTCATGAAGCGCGATCGGAATCATCCGAGCGTTGTCCTATGGTCGCTCGGCAATGAAGAGTGGGGCATTGAAAGCAATATCAAAGGAGCGCATGTTGGAACCACCATGCAGGCGTTCGCGCAGCGTTTTGATTCGTCGCGTGCGTTCACGGCTGCAATAAGCGGCGGATGGGATAACGGCACCGGAATGGTGATGCAGGTGATGGGCTACAACTATATCCTTCAGGGTGACATCGACGAACATCATAAAAAATTTCCCTGGCAGGCAGGAATCGGTACGGAAGAAGGGAATACCGGCGGCACGCGGGGCATTTACGTATCAGACGATTCAAAAGCTCACATGGCTCCCCGCACGCGCGAAAATGATGGTACCGAAGTCGGCTGGAAATTCTATTCTGCCCGTCCTTTCTTATCCGGACTCTTTTATTGGACCGGCTTTGATTATCGGGGCGAAATGAATCCGTATGATTGGCCTGCTATCAGTTCGCAGTATGGAATTCTCGACTTGTGCGGTTTCCCAAAAGATATTTCCTATTACCTGAGATCGTGGTGGGGCAACAATCCGGTGCTACACATTGTCCCCGACTGGAATTTGAAAGGTCATCCAGGGCAAGAAACCAAAGTAACAGTCTATAGCAATTGCGAACAGGTTGAACTGCTGCTCAATAATCAGAGTCTTGGCAAGAAAGAATTGCCGCTCAACGGGCACTTGGAATGGGTAGTGAATTATCAGCCTGGTGTTTTGGCCGCTCGCGGTTACACGGCAAATAAAACAGTTTTGGAAAGTAAAATTGATTCATCCGGAGGTGCAGCAGCCATTCAATTGATTCCCGATTGCAACGGTATTAAAGCTGACGGTGAGGACGTTTCGGTAATTACTGTGCAGGTTACGGATCATAATGGTGTGATCGTGCCGAACGGCGATAACAACATTAGCTTTAGTATAGATGGACCTGGAAAAATTATCGGCGTGGGCAACGGCGATCCGTCGAGCCATGAGGCCGACAGATTTTTTGAAACTGTGAAGGCCTCAAAAATTGAGAACCTGAAAGAATTGGCAGTGAACAATCTCAACAACCGGCCTGAGGTGGCTGCCGGATTTAATGACTCGACCTGGAAACCGGCCTTACGAAGCCTGCGAAGCGACGATTGGCGCGCGTATGTCGACACGCTCCTCGTCATCCGCGGAACATTTGAGCTGGACGATCTCACAAACGAAACCGAAGTGAATCTCTTTACAAAAAGTATCGTTGAGAACCAGTCGATCTATGTCAATGGACATTTGCTTGCATCAAATATCAAACGCGATGCTCCAAACCAGGCGTTCCGGCTGGACCACAAAATACTTAATCCGGGAAGAAACGAATATGCCGTCGTGGGACAACGATTCAGAAAAAAGCAGCAATGGGATGAACCGAATACCGATCCTGGGTTGGTCCAAACAATATCCCCTTCGCCCCAATGGAAACGGAGCGCATTCAATGGCCTGGCCCAAGTGATCGTGCAATCGACGAAGAAGCCGGGTGATATCATACTGAAAGCTTCAGCAGAAGGAATGCAGCAGGCGGAAATAAAAATTCAAACGCAGCCGGCCACTCCGCGCTCAGCGGTCCCTGCACAGTAATTTCTTGCGTGGACGCTTTGTATGTTTTTGTTCCATTCTCAGAACATCGTACTGTTGGGTGAAACCAAAAATGAAGTTCACGCAAAGGCACAAATTGATTCCGAACGAATCTTTGCGCCTTTGCGGCTTTGCGAGAGGCATTTTTTTAGAAGTCTTAATCTGAAAGGAATTGACCATCAAAACACATACATCGATCCTCAATTTGTTGCACACCAGGATATCTGTTCCTTCGGTGCTATGTACCGCGATCATGAGCCTGTACGGAATGACACTGCAAAGTCAAACAATCACCATCGACGGCACTGCCGGCGGCAAGCGCTTTGACGGCATCGGCGCAGTCAGCGGAGGAGGAGCCACGTCGGTTTTATTGAAGGACTATCCGGACCCTCAACGGAGCCAGGTTTTGGATTTTCTGTTCAAGCCGAATTTCGGAGCCTCGATCTCGGCATTGCTGGTTGAAATTCCCGGCGACGGCAATTCAACCCAGGGATCGGAGCCAAGTCACATGCATTCAAGAGATGATGAGAACTACAGCAGAGGCTACGAATGGTGGCTTATGAACGAGGCCAGAAAAAGAAATCCCTCTATTCTGCTGGACGCTAATGCCTGGGGATGTCCCAAATGGATCGGCAACAATAATTTCTGGTCGCAGGACATGTGTGATTATGACGTCAAATGGATCAAAGGCCTGAAAAGTGTCTATGGGATCGATTTGAACGCCATCGGCTGCCGCAACGAAAAGGGCGTCAACGAAGATTTTGTAAAAAAATTTCGGGCAACGCTCAACAGCAACGGTCTCTCCAATGTCAAGATCCATGCTTTTGACAACTGGGGAAAAGAAAAATTCGACTGGTGCAAGGACATGAGAACCGATTCGGTCTTAAGAGCTGCGGTGGACATCATGAGTGCTCACACGATGAATGATATGCCTGCACCGGCAGATGCTATAAAATTGAGCGAAGAATTGGATAAGCCCATTTGGAATTCGGAAGAACATATTTACAAAAAAGGGTTTGATTGTGAAATTAGCCTGGTAGAATCATTCAACAAAAATTTTATTGAAAGCGGCGTAACCATGATCGTGAATTGGTACCTTGTTGCTTCCACATACAGCATAGAACCATTTCCGGAAGACCCGGCCATGATGGTCGCGCGCGAACCATGGAGCGGATATTATTATACACGGCCCGTGCTTTGGGGATATGCGCATTACGGACAGTTCTGCCAGACCGGCTGGCACTACGTAAACGGGGCCTGCGGCAAATTCCCGCAGGGTGGAACCTATGTTACCTTGAAATCACCGGGCATTGATTACAGCATTATTGCCGAGACGAAAAATGCTAAAACGAGTCAAAAGATTTCATTCGTCGTGAGCGGCGGATTGTCCTCCGAAAAATTGTGCGTATGGCGAAGCAATGCTCAAGAACAATTTGTCAGGTTGAATGATGTTACTCCTGTTAATGGTAAATTTGACATCGTGTTGGAGCCTGAATCAATTTACTCGCTCTCCACAATCACGGGGCAGCAGAAAGGTTCGTTTGCCGATGTTCCTGCTTCCAAACCATTCCCGTTCCCGTACTATGAAACATTTAATGAGTATGAAAATGCACAGGCATGGGGGTATTTGCCGCACTACACTGCGGATATTGCCGGAGTTTTCGAAATCGCAGAACGCCCTGACAAGAAAGGAAAATGCTTACGGCAGGTTATCGGTGAAGGATCTCAAAGCTGGGCGCCTGAATGGATGCCATACACCATCCTGGGCGACCGGAACTGGAAAGATTATGAAGTGCTTGCCGATGTTTCACTCAACAGTGAAGGTTGGGCCGGCGTCATGGGCCATGTCATTGGCACGGGCAACGGCTATGGATGCAAGCCGAATGGGTATTTCATGAGTCTGTCTGCGGATGGCACATGCTCTTTATACCTTTCCAAGCAGGATGAAAAAACTGAACTGGGCACTCTTCTGGCAACGGGAAAAGCATCCGGTATCGCGGCTAACCAATGGCACACTCTTATGCTTACTTTTTCTGGTGCTGGCATCAAAGGTTTTGTGGATGGAATTCAGATTTTGGCTGCCACAGATTCCACGTTTTCAGAAGGTATGGTAGGCCTCGTTGCGGGCAGCAGGAATAAAACAAATAATACCGCACTATTCGATAATCTTGTCGTAAAATCATCCGGAGGAATTTTTTCCAGTCCCAGCGTCTTTCCGGAAGGAGTTCATCCGATGTACGAAGAGGCTGTAAAATAAGATTTAATAATTGATGTTACGCATTCTGAAGAATTCATGAAGGAAGCGCTCCACTCAACAACAGACACACCCCTAAATCCCCTCTCGTGATCGCGCGAGCAACGCACAGAGGGGACTTGCCTCGCCGCTCCCCTCTGTGTGTGAGCGTGTGGCGAAAACCAGAGAGGTTGGGGAGGTGTTAAAAAAGATTTTTGCGCAACATCAGTTAATAAGATGTCGGACATCTTGCGAAAATAGTGCACGTAACTGTACAGCACGAACATTAATTAATAGATAACCATGAAAAAATTCGCACTTGCTTTGGCAATTCTTATTGGGGCCGCCGCACCTGTTGTTCCAGGCAATGGCTATAAGAATTTTAAGGTTGCTGTGTATGCCCGCGCTTACGAAGTGCGAAAAATGGACAGCCTCCAATGGCTCGAACCGGTATGGAACGAAATATGTCAGCAGGTACATGTCGACAAAATCTACCTTGAAACTCATCGCGACCAGATACTCGTCGACGAGAAAACAATCGAATCGGCCAAGAAATTCTTCGAAGCACGTGGCGTAAAAGTTGCTGGAGGAATTACGTTTACGGTCAATGAGAGCAATCGCTATCAGACATTTTGTTACACAAACCCCGAATCCCGGAAAAGAGTAAAAGAAATTGCGGAATATACGGCAAAGCATTTTGATGAAATTATTCTTGATGATTTTTTCTTCACCAACTGCAAATGCGAACTATGCATCAAAGCCAAAGGGAATTTAACCTGGACCCAGTACCGATTGAAACTGATGACTGAAGCTGCAGAGGATCTGGTGATCAAGCCTGCCAAAGCGGTGAATCCTAAAGTAAAGATCGTGATCAAATTTCCAAACTGGTACGAACATTTCCAGGGACTCGGTTTCAATCTGGAAACAGAGCCTAAATTATTTGACGGAATTTAT